>NZ_RWIL01000176.1:0-105784 GCF_009764635.1 Pseudomonas sp. PB103
GGCAGCTCCTACAGGGTTTTGCATTCCCCTGTAGGAGCTGCCGAAGGCTGCGATCTTTTGCTTTTGATCTCAGGCGTCGCCCTTGATCTCCTGATAGCGCTTTTCCAGTTCCTGGCGAATCTGCCGACGCTGCTGCGCTTGCATATAACGACGCTTGTCTTCACTGTTTTGCGGTTGCAGCGGCGGCACGGCGGCCGGTTTGCGCTGGTCATCCACCGCGACCATGGTGAAGAAGCAGCTATTGGTGTGGCGTACCGAGCGTTCGCGGATGTTCTCGGTCACGACTTTGATGCCGACTTCCATCGACGTGTTGCCGGTGTAGTTGACCGACGCGAGGAAGGTCACCAGTTCGCCGACATGGATCGGCTCGCGGAAAATCACCTGATCCACCGACAGGGTCACCACGTAGCGGCCGGCATAACGGCTGGCGCAGGCGTAGGCCACTTCGTCGAGGTATTTGAGCAAGGTGCCGCCGTGGACATTGCCAGAGAAGTTGGCCATGTCGGGGGTCATCAGTACCGTCATCGACAGCTGGGCGTTTCCGGGTTCCATAACGTTCTCACGGATCAAGGCTGGTTTCTGGAAGCACCTCTGCGGGTGCCTGGTCGCTTTTCAAAAGCACCGTTATCGGGACGCCGGGCGACTGGCCGCCGTCACGCCGGGATCGATCTGTTTCCATATATTGCACCGCCTTCCAGCCGCAAGTCGCGGTGTTAACCTGCAAAAGCCTCTCCCAAGGGCAATTCCCACACGAAAAGCGGATTTTTACTTCGCTCGCTCAGACCTTTCTGATGTCTGACTGCGAGCCTCGTCATTCAAGGAGCCCACGCCATGCATGCCATCAGTTTTATTCAGGACCTGGCAGTGATCATGTTGGTCGCGGGTGTGGTGACCGTGCTGTTCCACCGCTTCAAGCAACCGGTGGTACTCGGCTACATCGTTGCCGGGTTCATCATCGGCCCGCACACGCCACCGTTCGGCCTGATTCACGACGAAGAAACCATCAAGACACTCGCCGAACTCGGGGTGATTTTCCTGATGTTCTGCCTCGGGCTGGAGTTCAGCCTGCGCAAGCTTTTCAAAGTCGGCGCGACGGCGTTTATCGCGGCGTTCCTCGAAATTGTTCTGATGATCTGGATCGGCTACGAAATTGGCCGCTGGTTCGACTGGAACACCATGGACTCGCTGTTCCTCGGCGCGATTCTGGCGATCTCCTCGACCACCATCATCGTCAAGGCACTCAATGATCTGAAGATGAAGAACGAGCGCTTTGCACAGTTGATTTTCGGCGTGCTGATCGTTGAAGACATACTCGGCATCGGCATCATCGCGCTGCTGTCGAGCATCGCCGTCAGCGGCACGGTCAGTTCCGGTGAAGTGTTCTCCACGGTCGGCAAGTTGTCGTTGTTCATGATCGTCGCGCTGGTCATCGGCATCCTGTTGGTGCCGCGCCTGCTGGCTTACGTGGCCAAATTCGAAAGCAACGAAATGCTGCTGATCACGGTGCTGGGTCTGTGTTTCGGTTTCTGTCTGCTGGTGGTCAAGCTCGAATACAGCATGGTGCTCGGCGCCTTCCTGATCGGCGCGATCATGGCCGAGTCGCGGCAACTGCTGAAAATCGAACGGCTGATCGAGCCGGTTCGCGATTTGTTCAGCGCGATCTTCTTTGTCGCCATCGGGTTGATGCTCGACCCGTTGATCCTTCTCGAATACGCGTGGCCGATTGCGGTGATCACCGTCGCCGTGGTGCTCGGCAAGATGTTGTCCTGCGGCCTCGGAGCGTTTATCGCCGGCAACGACGGACGCACCTCACTGCGCGTGGGGATGGGGCTGTCACAGATTGGCGAATTTTCCTTCATCATCGCCGCGCTGGGCATGACCTTGCAGGTCACCAGCAACTTCCTCTATCCGGTCGCGGTGGCCGTTTCGGTGATCACCACGCTGCTGACGCCGTACCTGATTCGTGCGGCTGATCCGCTGTCGCTCAAATTGTCGGCAGCGGTGCCTAAGCCTCTCGGGCGCGTGCTCGGCATGTACGGCGAATGGCTGCGCAGCATTCAGCCGCAAGGCGAGGGCGCGATGCTGGCGTCGATTATTCGCAAGATTTTGCTGCAAGTCGGGGTCAACCTGGCGCTGGTCATCGCGATCTTCTTCGCCGGGGCGTATTTTGCCGAGCGCATTTCGCTGTGGCTGCAGGACTGGATCAGTGATCCGAGCTGGCAGAAAGCATTGATCTGGGGTGGGGCGTTGCTGGTGTCGTTGCCGTTCTTGATCGCCGCGTATCGCAAGCTCAAGGCGCTGTCGATGCTATTGGCGGAGATGGGCGTGAAACCGGAGATGGCCGGGCGTCACACGCAGCGAGTGCGCCGGGTGATCTCAGAAGTGATCCCGATTCTCTCGCTGCTGGTGATTTTCCTGCTGTTGGCAGCCTTGTCGGCCAGTATTCTGCCGACCAACAAGTTGCTGGTGCTGATCGCCGTGGTCGCGGCCGCCGTGGCGGCGCTGCTCTGGCGCTGGTTCATCCGTGTGCACACGCGGATGCAGGTGGCGCTGCTGGAAACCCTCGACAACCACAAGGAGTCGTCGGGGCATTAACCGATTGGGGCGTCTGCCGGATCAGCTTTCCAGCCAGACGTCCCGCGCCCAGTGCCACACCGATTCCCAGGATTCTTCGGTGATCAACTCTTCTTCGCCGGACCACAGCACCACGGTGCCGTCTTCCTCGACGCAGTAGTAGTTCTCGCCGTCCTGGCAGATCGGGATCAGGTCACGCGGTACGCCGATGTCCCACGCATTGGCCGCTACGTCCGGCAAATAGGTGTGCGATTGCGGATCGGTGACGGTCACCGGCTCCAGGCTGCCGTAGACCACATCGCTGACGGTCAGCAAAAATTCTTTGAAGACAAACGGGATGTTGATGAAGAGTTCTTCTTCGACTTCCACCAGTTGGTCTTCGTCAGGCAATTCCAAAGGAACCGGCACGGGTTCGTTGGCTTCACGCAGTTGTTCGATGATTTCTTCCACGTCCGGGATCCTCTTGCTTGAATGGCGCGGTTTATATGGGCCGGTTTATACAGTAGCTCGCTATAGATGCAACCGCGAAATAGAAAACCCCAGCCGAGGCTGGGGTTTTTATGACAGCAAGTGAAGCGCGCGAGGGGATCAGCCGTTCTGGCGGATACCGGCGACCAGCCAAGGCTGGTTGTCGCCCTGTGGACGTTCCATGTTCCAGCTTTCGCTGAATGCTTCGCCCTGATCGAAGCGCGAAGACTTCGACACACCGTTGAAGGTCAGGGTGGCGATGGTCTTGTCGGCACGGTCATCGACGCCGTCCAGTTGTACCTGGAGATTGTCGATAAAGGTCGACTGGAATGCGTCGCCCAGGTCCGCACGCTCACGCTTGAGGAACTCGAGCATTTGCGGGGTCACGAACTCGGCAATCTTGTCCATTTCGTTGGCGTCCCAGTGCTGCTGCAAAGCCTGGAAATGGCTGCGTGCAGCTTCAAGGAAGCGCTGTTCGTTGAACCAGGCCGGCGCGTTGATCACCGGACGGGCGGCAGCGGGTGCAGCCGAACCACCAAAGATCGAACCCATGGCAGGCGGGTTCTGCTGGAAGGCTTCACGCTGCATCGGTGCGCCCGCTGGAGCGAATTGCTCCTGCTGCTTGCGGCGACGAGCGGCGATGAAACGGAAGATCACGAACGCGATCAGGGCCATGATCAAAATGTCGAAGATCTGCATGCCCTGGAAGCCGTCGCCCATGAACATGGACGCCAGCAGGCCACCGGCGGCGATGCCGGCCAGCGGGCCGAGCCAGCGCGAAGCACCGCTGGCCTTGGCCGCAGCGCCGGCGGCACCGGCAGCACCTGCGGTCGCTGCAGCGCCGCCCATGCCTGGAGAAGAAGGAGCCATCTGGCTGGTCTGGTGCGTCGGCGCAGCGCCGGCGCTTTTGCCACCACCGAAGCGCTTGGCAGCATTGACGTCGAGACTCATCGTCAAGCCAATGCACAACGCCATGGCGATGCTAAGAAAACGTTTCATAAAGGGATTTCCCGTTTGTGGAGACACGCGCGCCATGTTGCACAGCTCAACTGTTACTGGCTAGCGAGAGAGTGTTTCGGGCTTTTGCCTGACAGGTCGCGTTCAGCTCGGAAGAGGCAAGAGGGCCTTCTACCTTTTGGCTGTAGGAAAGCGCGACAGGTTCAGTGGGAAATCTACTTAGCGACGAAACGCCAGCATCACCACACCCGCCGTGATCAGAAGATCAAAAGATCGCAGCCTGCGGCAGCTCCTACAGATACACAATCCCCTGTAGGAGCTGCCGCACGCTGCGATCTTTTCGCTTTTAGATAGCTTCCAGCTTGGCGTAGCCGAGCATCAGCCACTTGCTGCCTTCGCTGAAGTTCACCTGCACCCGTGCCTGCGCACCGGCGCCCTCGAAGTTGAGGATCACGCCGTCGCCGAAGATCGAATGGCGAACCGCCTGACCGAGGCTCAACCCGGTCTCCGGGATTTCACTGCCGGCGAACAGGTTGCTGCCGCTCATCGATTGGTTGCCGCCGAACGGTCGGCTGACGCTGTTCGACAAGCGCACTTCCTGAATCAGACCCTTCGGCACTTCGCGTACGAAGCGCGAGACCTTGTTGTAGGTTTCGCTGCCGTACAGGCGTCGAGTTTCCGCGTAGGTCATCACCAGATTCTGCATCGCCCGGGTGATGCCGACGTAAGCCAGACGCCGTTCTTCTTCAAGACGTCCGGGTTCTTCCAGGCTCATCTTGTGCGG
Organism: Pseudomonas sp. PB103; assembly: GCF_009764635.1. Taxonomy (NCBI): domain Bacteria; kingdom Pseudomonadati; phylum Pseudomonadota; class Gammaproteobacteria; order Pseudomonadales; family Pseudomonadaceae; genus Pseudomonas; species Pseudomonas sp. PB103. The sequence continues at coordinate 4,784 of NZ_RWIL01000176.1, forward strand.
GAACAGGCCTTCTTCCATGCCTACGAGGAACACGTAAGGGAATTCCAGGCCTTTGGCGCTGTGCAGGGTCATCAACTGAATGCTGTCTTCGTGCTCGTCGGCCTGGGTGTCGCCAGCCTCCAGCGAAGCATGGCCGAGGAATGCCGCCAGTGGGGTCAGCTCTTCGTCTTCTTCGTTGTTCTCGAAGTTGCGCGCGGCGCTGACCAATTCCTCAAGGTTTTCTACCCGGGCCTGGCCTTTTTCGCCTTTTTCCGCTTGGTGATAAGCGATCAGGCCGGATTGCTCGATGATGGTTTGCGTCATCAAGTGCAACGGCATTTCCATGCACTTGGCGGCGAGGTTCTCGATCAGCTCGATGAACGCGCCCAACGCACCCGCTGCGCGACCGGTCAAGCCTTTATTGGCGACCAGTTGGCGCATCGCTTCCCACATCGACACATCGCTGTGGCGCGCGTGCTCGCGGATGGCTTCGACGGTTTTCTCGCCGATGCCACGGGCCGGTACGTTGATCACCCGCTCCAGCGCTGCATCGTTGCCGCGACCTTCGAGCAACCGCAGATACGCCATGGCATTCTTGATTTCCGCACGTTCGAAGAAGCGCTGACCGCCATAGATGCGATACGGAATACGCTCGCGCAGCAAGGCTTCTTCCAAAACGCGCGACTGGGCGTTGGAGCGGTACAGAATCGCGATATCGCTACGGGCCAAGCCGGTTTTCAGCGCGCTTTCGATGGTTTCGACAACGTAGCGTGCTTCGTCGTGTTCGTTGAACGCGGCGTACAGATTGATCGCTTCGCCATCGCCGCCATCGGTCCACAGCTCTTTGCCGAGGCGCCCGGTGTTGTTGGCGATCAGGGCGTTGGCAGCCTTGAGGATGCCGGCGGTGGAGCGGTAGTTCTGCTCAAGACGAATGGTCACCGAGTCGGCGAAGTCGGACGAGTACTGATGAATGTTCTCGATCTTCGCGCCGCGCCAGCCGTAAATCGACTGATCGTCGTCGCCGACCACCATCAGGCTGTCGCCGCCCTTGCCGAGCAGGCGCAACCAGGCGTACTGCACGGCGTTGGTGTCCTGGAACTCGTCCACCAGAATATGCCGGAAGCGCTTTTGGTAGTGCGCCAACAGGCCCGGGTGATCGCGCCACAAATCGAGGGCACGCAGCAGCAGTTCGGAGAAATCGATCACGCCGGCACGCAGGCACGCCGCCTCGTAGGCCTCGTAAATGCCGCGCATGGTCGCCAGGTACAGATCGCCGCTGGCCTGAATGTGTTGCGGCCGCAGACCTTCGTCTTTCTGGCCGTTGATGAACCACTGCGCCTGACGGGCCGGCCAGCGTTGCTCGTCGAGGCCCAGCTCGCGGATCACCCGCTTGACCAGCCGTTGCTGGTCGTCGCTGTCGAGAATCTGGAAGGTCTGGCTCAAGCCCGCTTCCTGCCAGTGCGCCCGCAACAAGCGATGCGCGAGGCCGTGGAAGGTGCCGACCCACATGCCGGCCGGGTTGATCCCCAGCAACTGCTCGATGCGATGACGCATCTCGGCAGCGGCCTTGTTGGTGAAGGTCACCGACAGAATGGAGTGGGGCGAGGCGTTTTCGACCTGGATCAACCAGGCGATACGGTGCACCAGCACTCGGGTTTTACCGGAGCCAGCACCGGCCAGGACCAACTGACGGCCAACGGGGGCTGCTACGGCCTGGCGTTGGGCATCGTTGAGGGAGTTCAGCAGAAGGGAGAGATCATCGCGCATCGGGGCATTCTAGGGTGCGCCGCAGGCCCGGGCAAACCGAGCTTTGCATTAGCCGATGAAAGTGCTGCCGATGACGACCGGTCGGTCACCGGCTACAGGCTTGAGCCCGCCTCACTCTGCGGGTTTTACCGGGGCCTGAGGGCGGAAAAGTTTCGATGAAATTATGATCTGGGGCAGTTTGGCAACGGGGTCGGCTTGTGTATGCTCCGTCCACGTTTCGGGCGCACGCCCTCCTTATAAGAACAAGAACGTTGCCCATGACCCTCAGCGCCGAACTGTCGGGCCCCTCTGTGGAACCCCGGGTTATCCGCAAGCACTATGCCGTCGAAATGGCGGTGGAGCGCACGCGTCTGCTGTATCAGGGCTCCTTGTTGCCCACTCTTTTCATGCTCATCAATGGTCTGGTCTGCGCCGGTTTGCTCTGGAGCCCGCAGCGCTACTTCGTGGTCAGCGTCTGGCTAGTGTGGCTATTGTCGCTGGTGGCGTTGCGGGTGATTCAGGTGGCGGCGTTCGACTCGGCAATCCCTGATCGCCAGGCCCAACCCATCTGGTTACGGATGTTTCTGCTCGGCTCGACCCTGACCGGGCTGACGCTGGCCGGTGCCGGCATCGCATTGGTGCCCGCCGATAATTTCATGCAGCAAGCCTGGGTGTTCGGCCTGATCGGTGCCGCGACCCTGTCGGCCAGTGTCGCTTACGCGGTGAGCCTGCCGGCGTTCCTGTCCTTTACCTTGCCGTGTCTGCTGCCGGCGATCGGCTTTTTATTCTGGGGCGGCGATGAACAGGCGCGCGGTTGGGGCTGGCTCGGGTTGATTCTGCTCGGCTCGCTGAGCGTGGTCGCGTGGCAGGTCAATCGCCTGATCGATCGTGGTTTGCTGCGGCGCTTCCAGAATCAGCACCTGATCGAACACCTGCAGCAAACTCAATCGCGCAGCGAGCAGCTCAATCAGGAACTGGCCCGGGAAATCGATCACCGGCGCTGTGCCGAGGGCAAGTTGCGCGAAGCGCAGGTCGAGCTCGAAGACCGCGTCGCCCAGCGCAGCCGCGAACTCGATGCTGCCAATCAGGCCCTGAGCAAAAGCGAAGCGCGGCTGGCGCTGGCGTTGAAAGCCAGTGAGCTGGGGCTGTGGGACTGGAACCTGCAAACCGATGAAGTTCATCACACGCAGATTCAGGAGCTGTTCGGCCTCGCCCCGGAATTTGTCACGGCACTGCTGCGCGACCTCAAACCGCGCTTGCACCCGGAGGACGTGCCCACCCTCAAGCACGCATTGATCGAGCATTTGAAGGGCCGCACCGAGGATTATCAGATCGAGTACCGCGTGCGTCATGGCGACGGTCATTGGGTGTGGATCGAAGACCGTGGTCGCGCCGTGGAGCGCAGCGAAAGTGGTCGTGTGATCCGCATGGTCGGTACTCGCCGTGACATCAGCGTCAGCAAAAGCCTCGAAGAGCAGCAACGCCTGGCGGCGACGGTGTTCGAAGCGGCCAGCGAAGGTATCGTGATTCTCGACCCGAATTACTCGCTGATCGCAATCAATCAGGCGTTCAGCCGCGTGACTGGCTACGACATCGACGACATGCTCGGGCGCAACGTCGTCGAGCTGCCGTGCAGCCGCGATGCCCGGCGTCATTACGTCGCGATCCGCCATGCGCTGGAACAGCACGGCAGTTGGCAGGGCGAACTGGTGGAGACGCGCAAGAATGGCGAGTTGTACCCGCAGTGGCTGCAGCTGAATGCAGTGCGCGACAGTCGAGGCAATGTAAGTCATATCGTCGGCTTCTTCGCCGATCTGTCAGCGCGGCGCGAATCCGAAGAGCGCATGCGTTACCTCACCCATTACGACGAACTCACCGGGTTGGCCAATCGATCACTGTTCCGCGAGCGCCTGCATGAAGCGCATCAACGCGTGCGGCAGGGCGGACGGCGTAGCCTGGCGTTGCTGCACATCAATCTGGATCGCTTCAAGTTGCTCAACGACAGCCTCGGCCACGAGGTCGCTGACCAGATGTTGCAGAAAATGGCGCGTCGGCTGGTCAATGCCTTGCCGGAGGCCGACACCATCGCGCGGTTGTCCGGTGATGAGTTCGCAGTGTTGTTCGATGCTTACGGCAATCTGTCGAGCCTGGCCCGTGTCGCCACCCGACTGTCGAGCAAGTTGCGCTTGCCGCTGACCGTCGAAGGGCATGAGCTGGTCGTCAGTGCCTCGATGGGCATCAGCATGTTGCCGGACAACGCGCGGGAGATTTCCGCGTTGGTCAGCCAGTCGAATATGGCCATGCAACACGCCAAGCACTTGGGCGGTAACAACTTCCAGTTCTACACCGAGAGTCTGCAGGCCAGTACTCTTGAGCGCTTGCAGCTGGAAAACCAGCTGCGCAAAGCCATCGAGGAAAAACAGCTGAAGGTGTTTTATCAGCCCAAGCTGTGCCTGGAATCGGGGCGTTTGAATGCGGCGGAAGCGCTGGTGCGCTGGGATCACCCGACCATGGGCCGGGTGCCGCCGGGAGATTTCATCGGGCTGGCTGAGGAAACCGGCCTGATCGGCCCGATCGGCGAATTCGTCCTGCGCCAGGCTTGCTGGCAAGCGTGTGAATGGCAGCGGCAGGGGCTGGAGCCGATCCGCGTGTCGGTGAACCTGTCGGTGCATCAATTACGTCAGGGCAAACTGGTCAGCTTGGTGCGCCAGGTGCTGGAAGAAACCGGGCTGGCGCCGCACTACCTTGAGCTGGAACTGACCGAAAGCCAGTTGCTCGACAGCGTCGAACACATCATCGCGACCTTCCAGCAACTGCGCGATCTGGGGGTGAAGCTGGCCATCGACGACTTCGGCACCGGCTATTCGTCATTGAGTTACCTCAAGCGTATTCCGGTGGATTACGTGAAGATCGATCAGGCGTTCATACGCGGATTGGGTGAAGGCAGTGAGGATGCGGCGATTACCCGCGCGATCATTGCCATGGCCCACGGGCTCTCGCTGAAGGTGGTCGCCGAAGGCGTTGAGCGCCAGGATCAGTTGGAATTTCTGCGCGCCGAACGTTGCGATGAAGTGCAGGGCTATCTGATCAGCCGTCCGGTGGAGGCTGCCGCGCTGGCCGGGCTTTTGCGTGAACAGGAAAAACCGTTTTAAGGGCTACATGCACCTCATCGCGCCTGATATGGGGACATGGAGTTACGCATTGAGCAGGCAAAAAGCCAATTCATGTAGTATAACTACAAGCGTGCTACATCCTTGCCCATAAGAAGAGTCCAGCCCCTTGAATCTGCTGCAACACATCGCCCAATCACGTCACCTGTTACGCAAGTCGGAGCTCAAGGTCGCCGACCACGTGCTGCTTGACCCTGCGGCGGTGATGCACAGTTCCATGGCCGACCTGGCCCACAGCGTCGGCATCAGCGAGCCGACCATCGTGCGCTTCTGTCGCGCCATCGGTTGCTCCGGTTTTCAGGATCTCAAGCTCAAATTGGCGCAAAGCCTGGCCGCCGGTGCCAGCTTCGGCCAGTTCGCGATCCATGAAGACGACTCGGTTGCCGATTACAGCCTGAAGATTTTCGACACCACGTTGCACACCCTGATGGAGGTTCGCGAGAAGCTCGATCCGATCGAGTTGCAGCGCGCGGTGACGTTGATGTCGCAGGCGCAGCGCGTCGAGTTCTATGGTTTTGGCGCGTCGGGCGCAGTGGCCGCGGATGCGCAGCACAAGTTCTTTCGTTTGCTGCTGACGGCGGCGGCGTATTCCGATCCGCACATGCAGGCGATGTCGGCGGTGACGTTGAAGCCTACTGATGTGGCGATCTGTATTTCGCAATCGGGGCGTTCCAAGGATCTGCTGATCACCGCCAATCTGGTGCGCGAGAGCGGGGCGTCGTTGATTACCTTGTGCCCGAGCCAGACTCCGCTGGCCGAGTTGTCGACTGTGAATCTGGCGATCGATGTGCATGAAGACACTGAGATCTATACGCCGCTGACCTCGCGTATCGCCCACCTGGTGGTGATCGACGTGTTGGCGATGGGCGTGGCCATGGCGCGCGGACCGAGTCTGGTCAACCACCTCAAGAGCGTGAAGCGCAGTCTGCGCAGCTTGCGCTTGTCGCCGAAAGCCGCGAAAGCTCTCGATGATTAAAGCAAGGTCGTTCCGACCTTAATCGCGGGCAAGCCCGCTCCCACAGTTTTTTCGAGTGTTTACATCGTTTGTGTACGACACAAAACCCTGTGGGAGCTGGCTTGCCAGCGATAGCGTCCTCAAAAACACCGCAACCCTGCGCAAGTTTCATCGCACTGTCATCCCTACGCAGCCAAACCGTCATCCCCCGCGCCTATCGTGAAACTCCCGTCATCGCCTTGGGAGACTCGAAATGGCTCAGCCCTACGAAGAACGCAACAGCGCCGCGAAAACCCGTCGTCAGCAGGAAGACCAGCGCCGCATGGAATTTCGCCGCGCTATCGAAGATCGCTTCGAACTACGTCAGCTTCAGGCCGAAATCGGCGACTTTCCCGACATCACTCACTGGCAGGCGGCACCCGCAGCTTCCCGTCGAAGCGCTCAACCAGCGCGCTGATCTGCACGCGTTCGCTGCGGATAAACGCCAGGAAGGCGTGCGCCACCGGTGACAAGCGTTTGGCTTTCGCTTGCACCAGGCACCAGCTACGCAGCAGCGGCAATTCCTCGACCGGCAGCTCGACGAGCCCGCCGGTCGCCAGCTCCAGGTTCAGGGCGTGGCGCGTCAACAGCGCCAGGCCCAGACCCGCCTGCACACACTCTCGCTGGGCTTCAGCCGATGCCACTTCCTGGGTCTGGGTGAAGTGCACGCGTTTCTCTTTGAAATACTCTTCACACGCCAGTCGCGTACCCGAGCCGGGTTCGCGGATCAGCAGCGTGTAGGGCTCAAGATCCTGCAGGCGCAGCGGGCCCATGTGCGCCAACGGGTGATCCGGGCGCGCCACGGCAACAATCGGGTTGTTGAGGAACGGCAGGAATTCCAGGCCCATGTCCTGCGGCACCATCGACATGATCACCAGATCATCACGGTTGTCTGAGAGCCTGCGAATGACCTGGCCACGGTTGACCACGGTCAGTTGCAGATTCACTTCCGGGTGCTGGCGCTTGAACGCGGCGAACAGGTGCGGAACGAAGTATTTGGCGCTGGATTCGACCGCCAGTTTCAGCTGACCTTGCAGCGAGCCCTGCATGTCCGAGAGCTGCATATCGAGGTTTTCCAGGCGTCCGAAAATGTCCCGGCTGGCGCGCTGAAGAGCTTCAGCGGCTTCGGTCATGTAGAGTTTTTTGCCGACATAATCGAATAATGGCTGGCCGATCAGCTCTTCGAGCTGCTTTATTTGCAGGCTGACCGCCGGTTGGGTGAGCGACATTTCCTCGGCTGCGCGGCTGTAAGAGCGTAAATCACATACTTCGTTGAAGATCTGCAATTGACGCAATGTCATACGCATCAAGGACTTACGCATTTTTTATAGGCTCTGACGGCTGGCTGATGTTTCAACTATAAGTCTTTGCTTATGCCTGACCCAATTTTTATTCATTTTTGTTAATCCCTCATGAGCGCTAGTGTGGACCTGCGACTAAATTGAAACATTTGGTCACGCGTCGACCTGGGTCTAGCAGGTCGTGGTGCCACCGGCTCAAGGGAACCTCCAAGTGATAACAAAGATCCTGATCGCCAACCGTGGTGAGATTGCCGTACGAATCGTACGAGCCTGCGCCGAAATGGGCATTCGCTCGGTTGCGATTTTTTCCGACGCCGACCGCCATGCGCTGCATGTGAAACGTGCAGACGAGGCCCACAGCATCGGTGCCGAGCCACTGGCTGGTTACCTCAACCCGCGCAAGCTGGTGAACCTTGCCGTGGAAACTGGTTGCGATGCACTTCACCCTGGCTACGGTTTCCTCTCGGAAAACGCTGAGCTGGCTGATATCTGCGCCGAACGCGGGATCAAGTTCATTGGCCCGTCGGCAGAAGTCATTCGCCGCATGGGCGACAAGACCGAAGCGCGCCGCAGCATGATCAAGGCCGGCGTACCGGTGACGCCAGGCACCGAAGGCAACGTTGCCGACATCGAAGAAGCCTTGGTCGAAGGCGACCGCATCGGTTACCCGGTGATGCTCAAAGCCACTTCCGGTGGTGGCGGTCGCGGTATCCGTCGCTGCAACAGCCGTGAAGAGCTCGAACAGAATTTCCCTCGCGTCATATCCGAAGCGACCAAGGCGTTCGGTTCTGCCGAAGTGTTCCTGGAAAAATGCATCGTCAATCCCAAGCACATCGAAGCGCAGATCCTCGGCGACAGCTTCGGCAACGTCGTGCATCTGTTCGAGCGTGATTGCTCGATCCAGCGTCGCAACCAGAAGCTCATCGAGATCGCCCCGAGCCCGCAACTGACCCCGGAACAGCGTGCCTACATCGGCGACCTGTCGGTGCGTGCGGCCAAGGCAGTGGGTTACGAGAACGCTGGCACCGTGGAGTTTCTGCTCGCCGAGGGCGAGGTGTACTTCATGGAGATGAACACCCGGGTGCAGGTGGAACACACCATCACCGAAGAAATCACCGGGATCGACATCGTCCGCGAGCAGATTCGCATCGCCTCCGGTCTGCCGCTGTCGGTGAAACAGGAAGACATTCAGCACCGTGGTTTCGCGTTGCAGTTCCGCATCAACGCCGAAGACCCGAAGAACAACTTCCTGCCGAGCTTCGGCAAGATCACCCGTTACTACGCCCCCGGCGGTCCGGGCGTGCGCACCGACACAGCGATCTACACCGGCTACACCATCCCGCCGTTCTACGACTCGATGTGTCTGAAACTTGTTGTGTGGGCACTGACTTGGGAAGAGGCGATGGACCGTGGTCTGCGCGCGCTGGACGACATGCGTCTGCAAGGCGTGAAGACCACCGCCGCCTACTACCAGGAAATCCTGCGCAACCCGGAATTCCGTAGCGGCCAGTTCAATACCAGCTTCGTTGAAAGCCACCCTGAACTGACCAACTACTCGATCAAGCGCAAACCCGAAGAGCTGGCCCTGGCCATCGCCGCCGCCATCGCCGCCCACGCAGGCCTATGAATGAAACAGCTGCGAGCTTTTAGCTGCAAGCGGCAAGTAAAAGCAGATTGGCTTTTTCTTGCAGCTCGTAGCTTGAAGCTTGCCGCTATGAGGAGATACCAATGACTAAGAAGATCTTCGTTACCGACACCATCCTGCGCGACGCTCACCAATCGCTGCTCGCCACCCGCATGCGCACCGAAGACATGCTGCCGATCTGCGACAAGCTCGACAAAGTCGGCTACTGGTCGCTGGAATGCTGGGGCGGCGCGACGTTCGACGCCTGCGTACGCTTCCTCAAAGAAGATCCGTGGGAGCGTCTGCGCCAACTGCGCGCGGCGTTGCCTAACACGCGTCTGCAAATGCTGCTGCGCGGGCAGAACCTGCTGGGCTACCGCCACTACAGCGACGACGTGGTCAAAGCCTTCGTCGCCAAGGCTGCCGTCAATGGCATCGACGTGTTCCGCATCTTCGACGCGATGAACGACGTGCGTAACCTGCGCGTGGCCATTGAAGCTGTGAAAGCAGCCGGCAAACATGCCCAAGGCACCATCGCTTACACCACCAGCCCGGTGCACACCATCGACGCGTTCGTCACCCAGGCCAAGCAAATGGAAGCCATGGGTTGCGACTCGGTGGCGATCAAGGACATGGCCGGTTTGCTGACCCCGTACGCCACGGGCGAGTTGGTACGCGCACTGAAAGCCGAGCAGTCGCTGCCAGTATTCATCCACTCGCACGACACGGCTGGTCTGGCGACCATGTGCCAGCTCAAGGCGATCGAAAACGGCGCCGACCACATCGACACCGCGATCTCCAGCTTCGCCTCGGGCACCAGCCACCCGGGTACCGAGTCGATGGTTGCTGCGCTGAAAGGCACCGAGTACGACACCGGTCTGAATCTCGAACTGCTGCAAGAGATCGGCCTGTACTTCTATGCCGTGCGCAAGAAGTACCACCAGTTTGAAAGCGAATTCACCGCCGTCGACACCCGTGTGCAAGTCAACCAGGTGCCGGGCGGGATGATCTCCAACCTTGCCAACCAGCTGAAAGAGCAGGGCGCGCTGAACCGCATGGGCGAAGTGCTCGCGGAAATCCCGCGCGTGCGTGAAGACCTCGGCTTCCCGCCGCTGGTGACCCCGACTTCGCAGATTGTCGGCACCCAGGCGTTCTTCAACGTGCTGGCCGGTGAGCGCTACAAGACCATCACCAACGAAGTGAAGCTCTACCTGCAAGGCGGCTACGGCAAGGCGCCGGGCGTGGTCAACGAGAAGCTGCGTCGTCAGGCGATCGGCAGCGAAGAAGTCATCGACGTGCGTCCAGCCGATCTGCTCAAGCCGGAAATGACCAAGCTGCGTGCCGACATCGGCGCTCTGGCCAAGTCCGAAGAAGACGTGCTGACCTTCGCCATGTTCCCGGACATCGGTCGCAAGTTCCTTGAAGAGCGTGCCGCTGGCACCCTGACCCCTGAAGTGCTGCTGCCGATTCCTGAAGCCGGCGGTGTGACCAAGGCGGGCGGCGAAGGCGTACCGACCGAGTTCGTCATCGACGTGCACGGCGAAACCTACCGCGTCGACATCACCGGTGTCGGTGTGAAGGCTGAAGGCAAGCGTCACTTCTATCTGTCCATCGACGGCATGCCGGAAGAAGTGGTGTTCGAACCGCTCAACGAATTCGTCGGCGGTGGCAGCAGCAAGCGCAAGCAAGCATCCGCACCGGGCCACGTCAGCACCACCATGCCGGGCAACATCGTTGATGTGCTGGTCAAGGAGGGCGACTCCGTCAAGGCCGGCCAGGCTGTGTTGATCACCGAAGCGATGAAGATGGAAACCGAAGTCCAGGCCGCTATCGCCGGCAAGGTCACGGCGATTCATGTGGCCAAGGGTGATCGGGTCAATCCGGGCGAAATTCTGATCGAGATCGAAGGCTGAGATAACGGCCGCGATTCAACGCTTTAAACCTCGGGGGGGCATGTGCTCCCCTTTTTTTTGCTTTTTTCCCGGTAGGAGCTGCCGCAGGCTGCGATCTTTTGATCTTGTCTTCTAAAAAACAACATCAAAAGATCGCAGCCTGCGGCAGCTCCTACCGGGATCGGTTAGAACGCCATGCGCCATTGGCCCATTACGCCGGTGTTGCGGCTGTCAGATGCGACGTCCCCGGTGACGCCAACGCCCAGCGTGTGATTGGCAGACAGGGCCAGGTCGAGACCGGCGTCGACTGACAGGCTGTTGCGATCCAGTTGTGCTCCGGCGATTTCGAAATCGATGCCACCGTTGAGCAATTGCTGGCGGGTGTGCAGGTCGAGTTCGCCGTAGGTGTGTTTCCAGCCAGCACTCAGGCGCGGCGTCAGGTGCATGCCGTTGTCGAGGGTATTGGTTTTTGCCACACGCAGGCCGAAGGTGCTGGTCAGGTTGTTTTGCGATTGCCCGTGGACTTTCAACGCCGCATCACCACCCTTTTCGCTGTAGCTGTCGCGTTGATAGCGCTGGTAACCCAGATTGGCGAAAGGTTCGAGCGTGATGTCACCCTCGCCGAAGTTGTAACCCGCTTCGGCAAAGGCCTGTTGGGTGCTGGCGTCGTAACTGCCCTTGAGGCGATCGCTGAAACCATTGAACGCGACTCGACGTTTGCTGCTGCCGTCGTGGCTGGCGTAAGTGGCACCGAAACGCAGCGCCAAGGGGCCGTCCTGGCGAACGGCATAAGCACCGAGGTGCCAGCTGTCGAGGTCGCCGTCCGAATGACGGGCATCGAGTTTCGTCTGCGATTTGCCGCCGATGATCCCGACATGCCATTGCTCATCGAGACGCCAGTCGGCACCCGCGACCAGACCCTGGGTGGCGTGTTTCAGTGTGCTGTCGGTGTCGCGATCGATCTTGCCACTATTGCCCAGTGCCTGGACCCAGACTCGGCCATTGCCGTCGTTTGCGCGGGTCGATGGCTTGCCAGGGTCCAACTGGCGCATCGCCGACAGCAGGCTGTCGTTGACCGGGGTCACGGCACTCAGTGTGGCTTTGGCCAGGTTGGCGTTGCTGCCGGCGGCAAGTTGTTCGAGCGCGAGGGCGGCGGTGGTTCTGTTGCTGCCAAGCAGGGAAACGAGGGCTTTGTTTGCTGGCGCCGGAGGCGGTGAAGCCTTGGCGGGAGCAGTGGTTGCACCGGGGGTGGCAGCTACGGCAGGAGTTTGAGTTGCGGACGACTTGGATGCACCTTCAGCAACGGCAGTTATCGCTGCAATGGAAGACGCCGAAGTGCTCCTGTCGATTGATGACCCCGTCTGTGTACCCGCCGATTCTGCCACTGACAGAACTGTCGCTGGAGGCTTCACTGGCACCGTTGAAATACCGGGTGTCTGATCAATCTCTTTGGCAATCTCAAGAGCATTTTCCGAGGTTGCGACGCTTTCAACTTTCACTCCATTACGACTGAACGTCAGGTCAACCTGATTCTCGTCGTACCGCAGCGTCGGTGTCATGAAGGCCAGGTTGGTAGTGACTTTATCGAATTCACCCTCAACTTTGCCGGCGTACAAAACTGTCGTTGAGGTGGTTTGCGCGTAATCCCCGGGCGCTCCGTAAACTTCAAAGTTGGCGCCGGCCAATTGAGCTGTGCCATTTACGAAAACCGGGTCGGCAAACTCATTTGCGGTCACTCCATAGGAAAAGGTTGCTCCCTCGGCGAATGTGAGGTTGCCTTTGATAGTAGGCGACCCGCGCACAGTATTGGCGATCAGTGAGCCTTCTACAGTCACATTACCTGCGTTGCCGTATCCGCCGTAAACAGCATTTGAACCGACATGGACGTTGCCTTTTATCCAGCTGTTGTTGAGCAGGACTCCCGCTTGAACATCCGCGTCACCGGCCAGCTCTTGATGGAGATGCCACTCTCCGCGAGCTACGCGCAGGTGTTGAAAGTTTGCTGCATCAGCGATTTTTCCGCCTTCGGCAGCATTCAAAAGCAGTCCGTTCTTGCCTGCGCCGCCGTCAATGCGCCCTTCCAGGCTGGCAGCGCTGGTGATCTCCAGCAGGTCATCACCTTCACCTAATTGCAGAGAGACGCCGTTGAGAATTTCAGGTGCGGTCGAAAGACGGGTGTGTGTCGTGGAGAGCGCATTCTGGAAGTCGTCGAACGGGTTACCGTTGGCCTTGACGTCTACTGTTTCAATTTCCGGAAACTCCAGGAACTCGTAGAACGCTTGATCAAATTCGACCGGCAGGTTTGTACTGAGCAAGGGCAGATCGCCCGGCAGTTCTTTCTCTGGTTTTTTAGCTCTGGAGGGGGCATTTTTTTTGGGGCCAATGAACACTTTGGATGCAAAAATATCGTCCGAAGACGCAGCCTTCGGAACGGGTTTCTTTGCAGGCGTCTTCGGGATATCGGCCTCGGCAACAACGGGTGTCTCCGGTTGCTGCGCTACGGCAATTTCTGTGCAGCCGATTGTCAGCGCAATCGCCAAGGCCAGTTGTTTCGGTCGAAAAATGTGTTGAACGGACATCAAGTAAGGCCTCTTTTGACAGGAGGCCAAACTCTAAGTTGAAGGTCCTTGGGTCCGATGTCAGCTGCTTCCCACAGGTATGCAGCTTTCGTCAGTTTTCTCTGTGGAAAATTTCCGCGACCGTGGGAACGGCTGCGTTTACCCAGTTGTTGCGGCGTGTTTTCCTACAGCGTTTACAGATGTAACCCGCTGGTAATCTCGGCAACTCATCTGCCACTGCCCCAGCAGCCGTGATTAAGGCCGCTGCGGCCAATCTCGCCGCTGAAACGTGCCGCTCGCCCTAACTACGCCGCACATAGGCCTTGCCGTAATGCCGCTCCATTCGCGCCTGAATCAACTCCAGACCGATCGACATCACCCAGTAAATGATCGCCGCAGTGGTGAGCATTTCGATGTAGCGATAGCTGGAGCGCCCATACGACTGCGCCAGAAACATCACTTCCCAGACCCCCATTACCGAGATCAGCGACGAATCCTTGAGCATCGAGATGAACTGGTTAGTCGTCGGCGGGATGATCGTGCGCATGGCCTGGGGCAGGGTGATGCGCCAGAAAATCACCGATTCGCGCATGCCCAGCGCCAGTGACGCTTCGCGTTGGCCATAGGGAATGCCGAGGATACCGGCGCGGAAAATCTCGCTGAGGTAGGCACCGTAATTCAATGACAGGGCGATGATGCCCGCGACTATGGCGCCGGGCACGATGCCCAGTTGCGGCAACCCGAGATAGATCAGCAGGATCTGGATGAGCAGCGGCGTGCCGCGAAAGAACGACGCGTAGAAACTGGCGATGCCAAACGCTACGGCGCTTTTCGACAGGCGTGCCAGCGCGGTGACAAAGCCCAGCAGTGACGAGGCGACAATCGAGCAGACACACAGGAAAAGCGTCAGCGCAGCGCCCTGTAGAAAGCCGTTGGGGGCCAGATGCAGGCCGACCAGATTGGGCAGCTTGTCGAGGATGATCGAGAACTTCAGGTCGAAGCTGAGGAAAAATCCGCCGAACAGGCAGACCATCGCCGCCCACGTCAGGTACAGCCGCGTGCGAAAACCGAAGAGTCGTTGCAGACGTGATTCAGCCACCCGCTGCGGTGGCTGTGGAGGTGTAGGGAAAGAGGTCATTGGCTGATATCGGCGCCGATCCATTTTTGCGAAAGTTTGCTCAGGGTGCCGTCCTGTTTGAGCTGCGCGAACACTTCGCGCACTTTGGCAGCCCATTGTGCGTCGCCCTTCTCGATGGCGACCGAGTTCGGCTCCGAGTACAGCGGCGCGCCAGCCAGTTTGAAGCGTTTGTCCTGGTTCAGGCGTGGTTGCGCGGTGACGAGATTGGTGAGAATCGCATCCAGCCGCACCCCTGCGCCGAGCCCCAGGTCCTGGAACGCGACGTTGTCGGTATCGTACGGCGCGATCTGCACGTCCTCGAACGGGTACTGCAACTGCGTGTCTTCAGCGCCTTCGATCACCAGGTTCTTGTTCAGATAGCTCTCGTAGCTGGAGGCACTGGTGAGGCCGACTTTCTTGCCGCTCAGATCCTTGGCTTGGTGGATCCGGTCATCCTTGGCATTGACCACGATCACGGCCGGCGAGGCGTAATACTCGACCGGGAAATCGAACACTTCGGCGCGCGCCTTGCTCGGTGTCATCGAGCAGATGCAGATGTCGTAACGGCCGCTCCAGCGACCGGCGGCGATGACATCCCAGGATGGCGTTTCGAGGCGCAGCTTGACCCCGAGTTTATCGGCCACGGCTTTGGCGACATCGACATCGAAGCCGTCGAGCTGGTTCTGATCGTTGAGAAACGAGAACGGTGGATAACTCTCCATCAGCACGCCGACCAGTTGCTTTTTCTGCTCGACACGGTCCAGCGTGGTGCCCGCAAACGCTTGCGTGGAGGCGGCCAGAATCGTCAGGCCCAGGGCCAGTAGCGGTTGAAATTTCACAGTCGATCCCTGAGTAAAAAAGAGGTTGTTATTAACCGAATGGTGCGTATTAAATAGTTATAAGAACGACTCTGATAGTGAGTTATTTTCATAAGCATATGAGTGAAAAGCATATGGGCGCAGGCAGCACGATTATTCTCGATGGCGGTATGGGCCGTGAGTTACAGCGCGCCGGGGCGCCATTTCGGCAGCCGGAGTGGTCGGCGCTGGCGTTAAGCGAAGCGCCGCAAGCGGTTGAGGCCGTACACGCGGCGTATATCGCCAGCGGTGCCAATGTGATTACCACCAACAGTTATGCGGTGGTGCCATTTCATATCGGCGCAGAGCGCTTCGCCGCTGAAGGGCAGGCGCTGGCGGCATTGGCGGGTGAATTGGCGCGGCGGGCGGTGCAGGCGTCGGGAAAAGCCGTGCGTGTGGCCGGCTCATTGCCTCCGCTGTTCGGCTCCTATCGACCGGACTTGTTCGAAGCCGCACGCGCGCCCGGGTTGCTGGCGCCGCTGGTCGACGGCCTGGCGCCGCACGTTGATCTGTGGCTGGCGGAAACCCAGAGCTCGATCATTGAGGCGCGAGCCATCCACAATGGTTTACCGCAGGACGGCAAGCCGTTCTGGCTGTCGTTCACCTTGAAGGACGAAGACATCGATGAAGTACCGCGCTTGCGCTCTGGCGAGCCGGTCGCCGAAGCGGCGGCAGTGGCGGCTGAGTTGAGCGTCGAGACGTTGCTGTTCAATTGCAGTCAGCCGGAAGTGATCGGTGCCGCGATTGATGCCGCGCGTGAAACCTTCGAACGCCTGGGGGTGAACATTCATATCGGCGCTTACGCCAATGCGTTTCCTCCGCAGCCAGAAGAGGCAACAGCCAATGATGGGCTTGATCCCTTGCGCGAGGATCTTGATCCACCGGGTTATTTGCACTGGGCGATAGATTGGCAGCAGCGCGGTGCCAGCCACTTGGGCGGTTGCTGCGGGATCGGCCCCGAGCACATTGCGGTGCTGGCGCAAAAGCTGGGGTGAAAAACAGATCAAAAGATCGTCCGAAGGCTCGGGCCGCGTGCGGACGATCTTTTGCTTTGCGCCTCAGCTACGGCACTCAACCAAGCCTTTCACCTGGCCATCCGGCGTCTGGTTTTCATCGCTCAACCAGCGCTCGAACCCGGCGCCAATCGCTGGCCATTCCGAATCCAGAATCGAGTACCACGCGGTGTCGCGGTTCTGCCCCTTGACCACCATGTGCTGGCGGAACACGCCCTCGAAGCTGAAGCCCAGACGTTCGGCGGCGTATTTGGAGCGAGCGTTGCCGTTGTTGCATTTCCATTCGAGGCGGCGGTAGCCGAGGTCGAAGGAATGTTTGGCCAGCAGATATACCGCCTCGGTGCTTTTCGGCGAGCGCTGCATCGGTGCGCCGAAGGTGACGTGGCCGATCTCGATGCGGCCCTGCGCCGGGACGATCGACATCAGGCTGAGGATGCCTTGCACCTGATTGTTCGCACGGTCGATGACCGCGAAGAAATACGGATCGCTGGCGGCCGCATGGTTGTTCAGCCAGGCGTCGAAAACGCTGCGTTCCGGGAACGGCCCGTAGGGCAAATAATCCCAGAGTTTCGGGTCGGCGCCCGGGCCTTCGAGTGCGGCGAACAGTTGTTCGCCGTGGCGCGCCGGGTCGAGGCGTTCGAGGCGAATGAAACGGCCTTCGAGCAACGTGGCGGTGGGGGCGGGGACGCCTTTCCAGTCAGCCGGTGAAATGATCATGCGTACCTCTCCTTAAATGGCTTTGCGAAACTGGATGAAGCCGGACGTTCGGCGATGCGCTCGTAGAGCTGGATCGCGGTGGTGTTCGATTCATGGGTCAGCCAGTGCACTTTGCAGCAACCGTCAGCCTTGGCGGTGGCGTAGACGTGTTCGATCAGCAGGCGGCCGACGCCGGTGCCGCGTGTTTCCTCGGTCACCAGCAAATCCTGCAAGTAGCAGGAGTTTTCAATGCTCCAGTTCGAGCGATGGTAGATGTAATGCACCATGCCGACCGCTTTGCCATCGGCCCAGGCCAACGCCGCGTGGGTCGGTTCGCTCGGGTCGAGGAAACGCTGCCAGGTGCTGTCGGTCACGGCGTCCGGCAGTTCGGTGTTGTAGAAACGCAGGTAGGCCTGCCACAGCGGCAGCCACGCGGCCCGGTCGGCGGCGCTGACCTGGCGAATGTCGATCTGACTCATGGTGATTTCCTTAGCGCATCAATCGGGCGAGGGTTTGATCGTTGATTTCGGGGCTGGCGGCCAGACCTTCACGCACGCCGGCAATGTCTTCGGCGCTGCGGTTCTGACTGAGCTTACGCTTGCCCTCGAGACGGTCGATGGGAATGGCGAAACCGACAATCGCCTTGAGCATGCCGTCGATGTAGTCAGCGGGCGCATCGGCGACTGACCACGGCTGGGCGCGGCCGGCTTCATGACGGTCAGTGAGGGTGCTGACGATGTCGAGCAGACGCCCACCGTCGCTGAAGGTTTCGGCGTGGCCATAGGCATGCACGGCGATGTAGTTCCAGGTCGGCACGACTTTGCCGTGCTCGGCTTTGCTCGGGTAGAAGCCCGGGCTGACGTAGGCGTCGGCACCGGCAAAAATCAGCATGGCTTCGGCGCCGTCGCGCAGGTCTTTCCATTGTGGATTGGCGCGGGCCAAGTGCCCGTACAGCGTGCCGTACTCGCCTTGTTCGCAATGCAGCAGCACCGGCACATGGCTGGCTTGCAGACCGTTTTCGCCGTGGGTCACCAGAATGGCGAGGCGGGTGGCGAGGATCAGTTCGTGCAGTTGGGACAGTTCTTCGATGGCAAAGGCGCGCGGCGTGTACATGGACAGATTTTCCTTGGCGAATGCCTGCATCCTAGGCAGGCTATTGGTCTGTTGTAAGAGCCATTGACGGCCAATTTCATAGGTCCATTGCCATGCCTGACTCGCCATCGCTGTCCATGCCCTTCAATCCCGCCGGTATCGAGCTGGATCGGCGCCAGGGTTTGAGCCGCCAGCTCTATCAGGCGCTGCGTTTGCGCGTGCTCGATGGACGCCTCGCCAGCGGCACGCGGCTGCCGGCCAGTCGCGATCTGGCGGCGGCATTGGCGATTTCGCGTAACAGCGTGGTGCGCGCTTACGATCAGTTGTATGCCGAAGGCTTTATCGAAGGGCGCGTTGGCGACGGTACTTACGTCGCGCAATTGTCGGCGCCGCCGCCCTCGGCGAAAAAACTATCCACAAAAGTATCCACAGGGTTTTCAACAGGCTTACCCACAGCCTTATCCACAAATTGGCTGGATTTAACTGTGATTCCATCCAGTAAAGTTATCCACAGCGCTACTTTTTCGCGTATTGAAAACAACCATTTGGCAAAGCCCCCGAGTGGTCCGCCGCGCGCATTTCGCGTCGGTGTACCAGCTTTCGACCTGTTCCCTTTTGAGGTGTGGGCCAAGCTGAACGCGGCTTTCTGGCGCAAACCGGATTTGCAGCAGCTGTGTTACGGCGACCCGGCCGGTGATGCGCGTTTGCGCGCGATGATCGCCGCCTATCTGCGCAGTTCGCGCGGCATGCAGTGCAGCGCTGAACAAATTGTGATCACCAGTGGTGCGCAGCAGGGCATTAGCCTTTGTGCACAGTTGCTGGTGGAGCCGGGCGATGGCGTCGGCATTGAAAATCCGGGCTACCGTGCGGCGGGTCATGCGTTCGCTGTAGCGGGTGCGCGATTGCGCGGTATTGCGGTGGACGAGGAGGGCATTGATTGCGCGGCATTGGCGGCGGCGACGGATTGCCGAGTGGCCTATGTGACGCCGTCTCATCAATACCCGACCGGCGTGGTGATGAGTCTGGCGCGGCGTCTGGAGTTATTGGCCTGGGCCGAATGCACGCAAGGCTGGATCGTCGAGGATGATTACGACGGCGAGTACCGTTATACCGGCGCACCGCTGGCGCCATTGGCCGCGCTCGATCGGCAGGGCCGTGTGTTGTACGTCGGCACCTTCGGCAAAGTCGCATTCCCGGCGTTGCGTCTGGGCTATCTGGTGTTGCCGCCGGGGTTGGTGGACGCCTTTTCCCAGCGCCGGGCGGTGGACGTGCGCCATTCGGAAGTGAGCACCCAAGCGGTGATGGCCGAGTTCATGGCGGCCGGGCATTTTCAGCGACACATCCGGCGCATGCGTCGTGCCGCGTTGAGCCGGCGCAATACCTTGTTGGCCGGTTGGCCGAGCGATATCCCCGGCGTTGGCAGCTTGCCGAGTGTCGCCGCCGGTCTGCATTTGACCATTCCTGTGGACACATTGGCCCGTGAGCAACAGTTGATCGGTCTGGCCGCCAGCGTCGATGTCGAGATCAACGGTTTAAGCAGTTACTGGCTGCCGGATTCAACCTTGCCGGCGGATCAACGCGCCGGCCTGGTGCTGGGTTTTGCCGCCGTGCCCGAGGCAGCGATCAGCGCTGCGCTCGGGCGATTGAAGAAAGCCTGGCACGACTGAAATCAGTTTTTCCCGGAAGCACCGGCCAATGGTTTTTTCGACATTGGCAAATCAAGAAACAGTTTGCGCAGGTCTGGATCGCTTAACTTGCGCAACACGCCATTGATCGGCTCGAAAGCGTTCAAGGTTTTTTGCTGATCCGGTGTAAGGGTAGCGAGGTAACTGTCGGCGACTTTCAGGTGGGCGGTGGTCGGTTGATCCGCCGGGGTTTTCAGGGTTTTGTAGTGAAAGTGAGCAACCCACAGCGGTTGGTCGTTGTTGGCCTTATCGAGAATCCGGAACTCCTGAAAATAATCGCCGAACTGTTTTGTCGGAATACGTCCGCGCTCGTCGCGGACGAAGCTGAGCTGAGCATGCTCGTGCATCCATTTGAAGTTCGTCTGAGTCGGTTTACGCAGTTTGTACAGGTTCGCGCGGAGGCCTACGCCCTCACGCCTGACCCGCTTTGCTGCGTCGCGCAGTTCGGCACTCAGATCGGCCACCGGAGGCACGTCTTCGTTCGCTTTGCGCAGGTTGCTCAGGGCCTGTTCGACATCGGCTGCGCTGCGTTCCAGTTTCAACGCGTACTGATCATGGATTTCCTGTATGTCGGCGGGAATTCGTGAGGGTCTCAGGGCGTCTTTACGGGTCCGTTGGAGGAAGTTCGGGTAATCGATATTCAGCTGCAGGCCATTGTCGATGGTGTCGATATCGCTGCGAAGCGGGCTCAGCGCAGGGCGTGCGTCCGGCAGGATTCTGTTGATCGGGGCGGCGCTGCTTTTCTCCGGCGCGGCAGCCGCGGCTTCGCGCGGACGGGTCTTGTAGACCTTGATCATCGCGCGCGAAGGGCCGGGTTGTTCGGCGGCGGGTGGTTCCTGTTGTTGCAGCGTCGGGTCATTCAGCAATAAGGAATCGAGTCTGGCCTGAGCCAGTTGGCGAAACTCCTCGATCAGAGTGCGCAGATGCATCACGCGTGGGCGCTTGACCTGTTGCGGGAAGTTGTCGACCAGTTCCAGCAGACGCTGGTCGGCATCGTTGAAGGTTTCGACGAAGTGGCTCATTTGTTCCAGAGCGGCTACCGGCTCGGCTGTCGCTGCGGTTTCTTTGACCCGCATCGCCAGATCCTGTGCGGCACTCGCCGCATTGACAATTATGCTGCCCACTTTCTCACGCGCCTGATCCATAAGCGGCCCCGTTGTTTCCTCCATGCAGGGTTCATGAGACATGCCGATTTCGTTGGCCTTGAACTCCAGAGCGGTGGCAGACGGCAGCATGGCTCGCAGTTGCGCTGCTTTGGAAATTCCCACTTTGCCGAGCGGTTGCAGGTGCTCCAGGGAGGTATCGGCGAGTTTCAGTTTTTCTTCCAGCTGCTGGCCCAGCTCGATGGCCTGAGCAATGGTTGCGGCGTAGGCCTGGCGTTGTGCGGGAGGATCTTCGGGCCGGGTGTAATACAGCGGCTCAGTGGTTTTGATGTAGGCATGCACTTTGATGACGTACCACTGAGCGATGTTTTTTTGCAGCTCGATGGTCAGGCGCACGCTGTCGTTGAGGTAACCGACCGAGCCACCCTTGGTTCGCCATTCGCGAAGCTGCTCCAGGGCTTTCTGGTGTTCGTCGATGCTTTCTTCGAGCTTTGACGCGTAGGCGTTTGTGGCGGCTTGCATGGTTTGCTCTGTGGCCTTGATCCTGGCATCGAGGGCTTCGCGCAGTTCGGTCTTGAGGATTTTTTCGTGGACCCTGAACGCTTGCAGGCTACTTTCCAGTTCCTGTTTGCGCTGCTCGTTGGCATTTCTTAATTGCTGAATTCGACTTTTGCGCCCGCCACCACGAAGGCGCAGACGTGTATCGATGTACCACAGACCTTGCAGGCCGCGGGTCAGCAGCGGGCCGTTGCGGGAGGTGTCACGCGGGTCGAGAATCGTGACTTGCTCATTGATATCCAGGTGAACCTCGAACCAGCGTTCGCGCACTTGTGCGTAGGTCTTGTCGTCGAGTTGATAGAGGTAGGGCGGTTGGTCATTGAGCCTGATCATTTCGGCGTGGGTCTGATCCGGCGCCCCAACCTTCAGCGTGTCCAGATAACGCCCCAGCTCGGGCGGGTTGCGCCGGGGAACCGATCCACCGACCTCGACCGAAGAGCAGTGACGGCTTGGCAATTCACCCAGTAAGGGCTCCGTTTCAAAACGTGAAGGGACCGGTGCGGTATCGGCTATGAGCAAGTCTTCGACGATGTGTGGCTCAGGCTTCAGCTCACCCGCCACCCGTCGGCGATGCTGTGCGGCGTGATGGGTCAGGATGATTCCCAGAGTCAGCAATACATTGCCCAGCGAGTTCCATTCGCCGAGATGATCGCCGCGCTCATGGGCATCGAGTGCCTGCTGGATTTCTTCAATGCTTTGCCACACCCACACGGCAGTTCCGAGCGCGCCACTGAGGCAATTGGAGGCGACATTGAACAGGCTCCAGCTGCTTTCCTGCAGCAGCAGCCAGCGCTGGTCGGCGTTGGACATCGATTGTCGGTCCGCCAGTTCGACAAGGGCCCGCGCGTTGCTTTCGAACAGCGCCTGAAAGCGATCGCCGGTGATGTCGTCATTGCCGAAGCGCACGTGACCGAGTCCACCCAGGCGCAGATTGGGGTCGGACAGTTGTTGGGTGATCAGCCAGGGTGAAGGTAAACCAACGGGGAAAACGTATTGCGCGTATTCGAAACTCAAGTGGCGGTCAGGCAGCCAGGCCAGCACCGAGTCCCTGAGTTCACCCGGTTGATGCAGCGCGTACAGAAGATTCTGGCGCGAGGGGAATTGCAGCAAAGCCGGTTCGAACAACGGGCGATAAAGGATGCAGGGGCCGCTGTCAGGATCAGTCGGGCCGATGATGAACATGTTGGTCACGGTGTCCGCTGCGCTGACCCAGCGATGTTGCGGGATCAGTGTCAGCGGGCAGACCGATATTTTGTGTGAAGACACCATCAGTTCACCGGCCAGTTGGCAAACATAGGCGTAGCCGGTTTCATCCAGACCATTGTGCGAACGCACCTTGCTTTCCAGCGCCGCCAGCGGCAGCAGCAAGCGCAGTTGTCTGTGATACAGCCCGGCCTGACGTTTCGTTTCCTGTGGGTCATCGATCAGCTGGCGTTTGATCAGTTGCGGATAGACGCTGCCGATGTCGACTTGCCGGGACAGGCTCACCAGCAAATCCACTGTCAGCCAGGCTGGTACAGTTTCACCCTGTTTGAAGCGCAGGCTGGCCTGATAGGGCGCGGTGTTTTCCAGGGCGAATTCGCCGAGGGTTCGGGTGTAGGTGTCGAGCACGTCAGGCAGCGTCAGGTCGCCGGCAGTAAAGCTGTTGGTGATGGTTATCTCCAGCTCATCCAGCGGCAGTGTCAATGCGCCTTCGGTGTGCTTGTCACGAACAATGGCTTCGCGCATCAGTCGTTGGGCAAAGCGCTCGATGGGCTCGATCAGATCCTTGGTGGTCTTCATCTGCGGATCGCGGTAAAGCTTGCCCAGACCGGTGATGTATTTGCTGTAGGCCGACAGATCCTTGGCCGAGGCGTTGTGCAGCCAGGCGGGGATCGCTGATTCGAGTTGGTCGAGTCGGGCCTGCTCGTCCGCAGGTATCACCGGTGCACTCAGGGTGGCCGGAGCCGATGAGGTCGAGGTGTCGCCGATCGCGACAATGGAGTCGAGTTGTGAGGCGACCAAAGCCCAGGCCATATGGTCGAAAATGCTCCCTTCGGGCTCGAACAGGCGCCACTGCATCGGGCGTCCATTCAGTTGCTCGGAGATGCGCGAAGGCAGCGAGGCACCGAGAGCATCCATCGAAGCGAAAGACTCATAGCCGCTTTCAATGGTGTACATCAAAACCCACTCACGTTGCGCAAGCCGCCCACGCATGACCAGTGCACCGCCGAGCAACAGGTGGGTTTCGCGGGTGCTTTCCAGTGTGTCGATATCGATCAGACCGGCCTGAACGTCGCTGAATTCGCTGTGCACCGTTTGCCGGGCGTGCTTGTCCGGCGCTGTGAAGATCAAGCGGGCCAACGCACATTCCTCATCGCTCCAGCCCTGCACCTTAGTGACATCCAGCGCTTTACGCAGGGTGTCGGCGAGTTCTTGCCAGCGCGGCAGACTGCGGTTTTCACTGTTCCAGAAATCCAGTTGGCGCTCCTGATACTCGACGAACAGCAACGGTGCGTAGTCGTTGAGCAGACGGCCGATCTCCTCGATGTCGACGGCCAGGTGCCGCGGTGTCGGGGCTTCCGGTTCGCGGGTAAGGAAATGCTCGGCCGCCATGAAATTGGCTGAGATGCCGTAAAGATTCAGACGAACCAGCGCATGGCTCAGTGATTCGAAACGTGTAACGCCAGCGACGACGAGATCACTTTCTTCGTGCCATTGCGGCGTGCCGATCATGCATTCATTCGGATCGAGGGCCAGGTCGGGGTACAGCGCACGCAAGGCTTCACCGAGCATTTGCGCGGCGACATCACCCAGGGTCGGGCCGTGGCTGGTCAGATTCACCAGTCGGCTTTTGTCGAGCAAGGGCGTAGAGCTGTGGGAAGACAGTGTGACAGGGGGGCTCATTTCAATACTCCAAGTCGGTTGAGGAAGCTGCGTCGCCTCCTGCATAGCCCCGAAAAGTAGTGAATGGCCGGCGTGAGATGGTGGTACATAGATATTGTTCGGTAAAAAAACCTGTGGCGAGAGAGCAAGCTCCCTCGCCACAGTGTCAGTGTCAGTGTCAGTGTCAGTGTCAGTGTCAGTGTCAGATTCAGGTCATGGACGCGGTGGGGGGCTTGATCGGGAAAAACAGGGTTTTCGCCAATGGCACGCTGATCTCGCTGCGGTAGATCGCGATCACCTCCTGCGTACTCGACGCGTTTTCCAGGGAGTAACCGCTGCCGAGCAAGCGTTGCTCTTTGGTTTTAAGGTGTGCGGCGCTGAAAAACTCGTCGGCGGTATCGGCTCGCTTATAGTGAAAGTGCGCGTACCACAGCACCGCTTTGTTCTTGCGATCGCGAATTTCGTATTCCTGCAGAAAATCCCGCTTCGAACCTTTGAGCTGCCGGCGACCGGGGATTACCTCGATCGTTACTTCTTGCTGAGCCAGCAACCACTCCACACGCGGCGCGGTGGGCAACTGGCGTTTGGTCATGCTCACCCGCAGCGCATGCCCTTCGGTCTTGAGCAGTTTTACCGCTGTGTCGATTTTCTGTTTCAACTGAGTTGCCATGCTGGCTTGCGCATGGGACGAGGGGCCCGACGCCAGCGAGTGGTCGATGGCTTTGGCGGTATCGCTCAGTTGCGTGGCGTGACGAGCCAGGGCTTCTTCGATTTCCACGGGCAGGCGATTCGGCTCGTGGGCGTGGGTCTTTTGTTGTTCGATAAAACCGTGCACCGCATCAAGCAGCGTCTGCCCTGAACTCAGGGTGTTGCTCAAATTTTTGGCTGGCAGGGTCTTCGCCGGTCTGCTGCGCAAGCGCTGCACCCACACACCGGGCTCCTTCTCGTGGAAGGTCGACAGCACCTTGCCGGTCAGACTGGATCTGACGTCTGCAAACTGCGCATGGCCTTGCGCTTCTTTGCGCGGCACTACGAGTTGCGTGCCTTTGAAGCGGGTCTTTATGACTTTCTTGACCGGTGCCCGCGACGGTCCGGGTTGCGGAAGTTGTGGGCCACGATCACGCAACAGTTGCGACAGTTGCCGGGTACTTCGCTGACCGAACTCATCGATATTGAGCTGCAGTTGCGCGAGCTGTTCCGTCAGCATCTGTTCGGCAAACTGCTGCGGCAGATCCTGTAGCCGCGAGTCGATACTGACGAACTGTTCGACCAGAGTGTTCAGCGCCTCAATGCGTTGCGGATCGCTGAACTGATGATCTTCGCGTTGCAGATCGAGTGAGTTCTGGATCGCCAGATCGGCTTCGTCGACCAGACGCTCGACCCGCTCCCGCGCCTCCTCCAATATTTGGCCATTGCCTTCCTTGACGCAGAATTCGCGTGCCAGAGTAATCCGCAGCGCTTTCATGTCCTGCACGTCGAACACCGGCAACTTCTGTTTGAATCTGCTGGCAACTTGCGCAGCTTCTTTGCCGAGCACACCGAGTTCGAGAAAACTCGCCTGAGCCATTTCGATGCGCTCGATCATCAACGTGGTCAGTCTGCGCATTTCTCGATAGGGCGCGTTATCGGCGGGCCTGATGCCGGCTTCTTCGTCGGCCAGCAGAGTGAGCGTCAGGTCCAGCGTTGATTTGAAGGCGGGTTCGACCTGCTCGATCCACGACTGGTTGAAAAACAGTTGGGAGCTGAGCATTTCGACCATCGAAGCCCGGTACCGTGGAACCGCATCGATGCGGTTCAATTCCTTGATATAGCCGATGGCGCTGTCGTAGGTGCGGATCTGCGCTTCAAGCTTTTCCAGAAACACTGCTTCGTGCGCCTTGTACGTCTCATCGGGTGCCGATGTCAGCGCTTTGCGCGCTGCGATCAATGCGTCTTTGGCAGGGCCGAGATTATCGTTGAAAGCTCTGAGGTGCTGGCGCAGCTCACCGACCCGTTGCGCGTTCTTGCGTAGCAGCTCGGCCTTTCGGCTCTTGAGGCCGCCCCCGCGCAAACGCAGGCGTGTGTCGATGAACCAGCGGCCCTGACGGTTATGAATCAGCAATGGCCCAGAGCGTGGCGGCTGTTGGCGGGAGTCGATGATTTGCACGTCTTGCTGTTCATTGAGGTGCACTTCGAACCAGCGCTCAGCCACTTTTGCGTAACGCTTCTGCCCCTTGGCGTAGAGGTGTTGTTGCGCGCCCTCGCTGATGGGCTGGTCGAGAACTGGTGGTGGGTCGATGGCAAATCGCTCAAGCGTCCGGCCAAGGCTCGTCGCTTCGCGATTGAGCGCGCCGAGGCTGTGGATGGCCGACTGATGGTTGCCAGGCAGGTCGGCGGGCGCAACGTCCGCGAGATGTTTCAAAGGGATCTTGTCGGGTCGCGAAGGTGTTGCGATGCGCTGGGTCTTGGCCTGTGCGGTTAATTCATTTGCGCGCCGTGCCGGTTTGCCGCGAGTTGCCGCGCGATGCGCCAGCACCATGGCCAGTGACAGGAGCAAATCGGTAAGCGCACTGGCGGCCAGCTCGCGATCGTCGTTGTACGTCGCCTCGATAGTCTGTTGCAGATCATCGAACAACTGCCAGATCCAAACCGCCGTGCCTACGGTCGGGTCGAGAAACGGCAGGACGGCGTTGAACAGTTTCCACGCGCCTTGCTTGAGCGTCGCCCAATGGCTTTCGGCGTTCGATACGGATTCCCGGTCGGCGAGTTCGATCAGCGCATTGGCATTGGCGGTGAACAAGCTGCGCAGATAATCGCCTTCGAGCACCTTGCTGCCCAGCCGTACCGGGGTGTTGAGGTTGATGTTCAGCAGGGGATTGGTCAACAGCTCAGCGAGTACCGCGAGGTCGGGCATGTCACCGTGGAAAATGAAGTTTGAATAGTTGGCGCGAACGCTGTCCGGAAGCCAGGCGAGTACCGATTCACGAATTTTTTTCGAGTGTTTGATCGCGTAGATCAGGCTCGACGGCGTCGGGTACTGAGTCAGTGAGTTTTCCAGCAACGGACGGTAGAGCAAGCAAGGGCCGTTGACTGGATCACGTGGGCCGATCACGAACATGTTAGTGACAGTGTCGGCGCTGTCATCGGTATGTTGATCGAGCACGAACGCCAAGGGACGGATGACGATTTCCTGATCATCGACCCGCCGAGCTTCACCCGCAGGGCTCATCACGGCCACGACATAGCGGTAACCCTGCTCATCAATGGCGCCTTCTTTGCGGATATTGCATTGCAGGGCGAGCAGCGGCAGCTGCACCTGCAAGTGCGCGCGGTACAACCTCGACAACTCCGACGATTTGCGCGGGTCGTCGATCAACCGATCCTTGATCAGTGCCGGGTAGGTTTTGCCGATATTGACCGTGGTTACCAAGGCTTCGACATAGGTCGGGGTCAGCCAGTCCGGAACCGCTTCACCGGTGGTAAACCAGATCACTTTGTCACCCAGCGGGACGGCTATCAGGTTTTCCAGAGCCAGCTCGGCCAGGCTCAGTGTGAGTGTTTCGCTGGAGCCCGTTGCCTGGGTGCCCCAGACCACCGGGGTGGTAATGCTGATGCGCAGGTTCTTGAGTTTCAGTTGAGTGGCCTGCGGGTGTGTCTTTTCCATTTGCCGCCTGAGACTGTTCAAGGCAAAGCGCTCGATGGGCGGGATTTCATCGTCGAAAGACGTGGTGCTGCTCTGTCGCACGGCGGCCAGATCCATCAAATGTCGGCTGAAGGCACTGAGGTCGTTGGAGGGCGCGCGGGTCAGCCAGTCTGGCAACAGCGGATCGATACGATTGAAGCGCGCATCGCTCTTGTGGACATGGTGGGCGCTGGCCTGGGTGCCGGTCGCGGGCTCAGGATTACTGAAGTCCAGCTCGCCCAGCGCCTGCGCTTGCAGAGCAACCAGCGTGCAGGCCTGGGTATCGAAAAAGTCGCCCTCGGGTTCCACCAGCCGCCACTCGAGCTGGCTCTCGGCGGGCAAGTCGGCGGTGAATATTTTCAGGTAGATACCCAGTGCTTCGAACGACGGATGCGTACGAAAACCCATGATGATCGAATGCGTGAGTATCAGGGTGCGCTCACCCGATACGCCGATGACCACAGCGATATCCATCATGTTCAGGTGCGTGGACGGCTCGCCGGCGCTGTCCAGATCGATCAGACAGGCGCGCGTCTGATAGGGATCGTGAGGCTTGCGCGTGGCTCGGTCGGGGTAGTTGAACACCAGTTGTGCGAGGGCAAGCTGATCAGCATCCCAGTGTTTGGCCCGCTTGATGTTCCAGCGCATGCGCAAGGCCAGCGAGAGTTCCTGCCAACGCGGTGCGTTGAGGCTGACCGGCTGATTCCAGTAATCGAGTTGCTGTTCCTGATAGGCGGTGAACAGCATCGACGCGAGCAGGTTGAGCTGGCGCCCGACCACGTCGATGTTGACCGGTAGTTGAATGGAAGGGCTGGCGCTCGGTTGTCGGGTCAGAAAGTTTTCGCCGTCGATGTACATGATCGGCTGGCGCGCAATCGCGTGGTGCAACAGTGCGTCGGTCAAGGATTCGAACCGAGTGTCGCCGGCAACGATCTGTCCATCCTGTTTGACCCAGGAGGGTGTGCCGACCATGACCAGATCAGGGTCGAGTTCGAGTGTGGGATACAGCGAGTTCAGTTCAGCGCGCAGCACCGTGGTGGCGACTTCTCGCAGAGACGGGCCGGTGACCAGTTGCGTCAGCAGATCGGTGGCTGGGACGGACAGGGTGGGCGCGTCGGGCTCAAGGGTGGGCATGTGCAGATCCTTCTGACGATTGAATCGGGAAAGCACACGAAGGTAGGCGGCCGTTTGCGTGGCGTGGTGGTATCTATATATCGCACGCAAAAAAAGACCCGCACCGAGGCGGGTCAGAAGGACACGGTCATTGTGACTCGGGTTATTGCTCGAAGCCTTCGAGCACGTTCACCGCGTTGATGCCGATTTCTTCGACCGCGTAACCGCCTTCCATGACGAACAGGGTCGGCTTGCCGAGAGCGGCAATGCGTTTGCCCATTGCCAGGTAATCCGGGCTGTCGAGTTTGAACTGCGAGATCGGATCGTCCTTGAACGTGTCGACGCCGAGCGACACGACGATGACGTCGGCGCCGTAGCGGTCAATCTCGTCGCAGGCCTGTTCCAGCGCTGCGCTCCAGACGTCGTAGCCGGAACCGGCGGGCAGCGGATAGTTGAAGTTGCAGCCTTCACCGGCGCCTTCACCGCGCTCATCTTCATAACCGAGGAAGAACGGGAATTCCGCTTCCGGGTGGCCGTGGATCGAGGTGAACAGCACATCGCTGCGCTCGTAGAAGATCGACTGCGTGCCGTTACCGTGGTGATAGTCGACGTCGAGGATCGCAACCTTCTTGTGACCCTGATCGAGGAACGCTTGTGCGGCAATGGCGGCGTTGTTGAGGTAGCAATAACCGCCCATCAAATCGCTGGCGGCGTGATGTCCCGGTGGACGGCACAGGGCGAAAGCCGCACGAGCGCCGCGCTGGATTGCCGCTTGCGCGGTGAGGGCTACTTGCGCCGCGCTGTACGCCGCTTGCCAGGTGCCGGCGGTGATCGGTGCGCCGCCGTCGAAGCTGTAATAACCGAGTTGGCCATGCAGGCTGGTCGGTTTGATCGCGCGCAGGGTGCGCGCCGGCCAGGTATAGGGCAGCAAGTCGCCATCGGTATTGAATTCAGTCCAGCGAGCCCACGCGCCTTTGAAGAAGTCGAGGTAATCACGGCTGTGGATACGGGCGATCGGTTCGAGGCCGAAATCCTTGGGTGCTTCGACCGGGCCGAGGTTTTGATTGTGTACGCGTTGCAGCACGTGGTCGGCGCGCGAGGGCATTTCGAAGCACGGCTTGAGCTGGCCATCGATCAGTTCGCAGCGGCCATGGTGCAGGTGGTGATCGTCTGAGTAGATCGTCAGCATTTGTTGTTCTCCGCAAGGCTGGTTCGGTTGCTCCCAGTGTTGCGGCGCGCGGCGAATCGGAAAACGGCAGGAGAGGCCAAAAGGGGATTGATCTGGCCAAAACCTCTGACCGCAATTCGCCCCCCGATGGTGTCAGGCGCCCCGACGGGGCGCCCGCACGGTTAGCGCTGCGTCGGCGTCTTGCCGGCGGCTGCCTGATGCTGGTCGAGTACCTCCAGCCAGTCCTGGCGATCACGTTGTTTCAGCACTTCGCGCAGCTTGCCGTAGGCATCGCCAGTGCAGGCGTCGCCCAGCATCGGGTCGGCGCCTTTCTCCAGCATCAGGGTGAACAGCTGCAGTACTTGCTGACGAGCGAGCTCATTGTCGATGTCGCTCCTGGGTGTCTCGCTGGCCAGCAGATACAGCGCCGAATCCATGCGATCACGTCCGTAGCAGCGTCCGGCGGGGTAGAGCAGATTCAGCTGCGCACCGGCTTCGACCAGACGTTTGGCGGCCGAATAGTTGTTGCGGTAGATCGCTTCGTACAGTGCGGTTCGTTGTTCTTTGCTCTGTCGCCGATCAAGGTTTTGCGGGTGTTCGAACAGCCAGTTGAACAATGCATCGTCGTTTTGCGACACGCGCTGCATCAGCAACGTTTCGCCCTGTGCATCGGGTTCGTCGATGGCGGCACCGGCACTGAGCAGAAACTGCGTGCGTTGGCCCTTTTGCGGATCCTTGTCAGCCTTGAGGTCCTTGTTGAAGGCCTGCATCACCAGCGGCTCGTTGCCGTTGATCCCGCTGGTGGCGGCGCCACGCTCGAGCAACAGACGGGCAATGGCGAAGTTCGGTGCATCCAATGCGTGGGCCAGGGCACTGCGGCCATCCTCGCCTTGGGTTTTCGCCTGCAGGCCACTGTCGAGGAGCTGTTTTACCAGGGCCTCGTTTTGCTGGTCGACAGCCTCGATCAATGGCCATTGTGCCTGGCAGGCCTGAGGATCAGCCTGAGTGAGGCCAAGCCGTTGAATCACGCGCTCGGGAACGCTCAGATTGCGTTGCAGGCGCAAACCGCAATAAATCCGGTAATACTCCTGCGCCAACGCGTATTGCGTGGTGTAGGCCGGCGCTTTTTCATAGCCCTTCCAGGCCTGATCGGCGAGGTTGAGGTACACCGGGATGCGTTGCGGCGCGCGCCGCACGACCTCCAGCAGCCATTGTCGGGAGCCTTCGTCCGGCGCCAGTTCGCTTTTCCAGTAGGCAATATCGTTGAGCTGGCCGACGAAATCCTTTTGGTCGGCGCCGATGCGGCGATAGTCTTGATTCAGAAACAGCTCATCGACCTTTTTCAGGCCCGGGCCTTTGTCGCTGGCCTTGCTCAGTTGCTGATGCAGTTCCCACAGTTGCAGGGCGCCGTCACCCGCCAGGTAAGGTTGCGGGTCAACCACGATGCTCAGCGGCGCTTCGGGAACGTCATGGCGCATGGCGTCGCGGGCGCCTTCGATGCCTTTGAGCCAAGTGTCGAGCACCGGCGCCGGCGTCTCTTGCAATGGCTGGAACGCAAGCATGTGCTCGCCGCGAACTCGTCCCAGTGCCAGCAGCGGTTCGCCGGGTGTACGCCAGTCGATCAGCAGATAGCGTTTGGTTTCCCAGCCATTGGTTTTGAGGCAGTCGAAACTCATCGTATCGACCACGATGCCCGGTGCGATGTCGGTGCGCATGGCCGACGATGACAGGTTCATGTACTGGTATTCGGTCACGCAGCTGTGAAACTCATCGGCGGTCAGCAGCGGGATCGGCCCTAGCTTGTGCAAACGTTCGCGGTAGTTCTCATCGCTGTAGACGTTCAGATAGAAAAGGCCGCGAAAACCGCTGATCAAGCCCGTCAGCGGTTTTACCGCGTCGAGGGTCTGGGCAGCGGCGGGGAGCGGGATGATGGTTTTTCCGTCTTCGGGTGCATCGACAGTCGGGTGTGGCGGGCGGCCCCACCAGTCCAGTTGAATGGCGTGGGCGCCTACAGGCAAATTAAGCAAAACGGCGAGCAAGGCAAGGCGTGAGCAGCGGCGGAAAAGAGGCATCAAGCAAAAGCACCGGCAACGTGGTTGGCTGCGTAATGTAGTGCAGATGATGGCACGGTGCCTGATTTATCTTAAGCGCGGAACTGGCTCGGGGCGACGCCGCTCCAGCGCACGAAGGCGTGGCGGAAGCTGGCGGTCTCGCTGAAACCGAGGGATTCGGCAATGCGGTAGATCGGCAGCTGATCCTCACACAACATCTGCTTGGCCCGTTCGAAGCGCAGCTCATCGAGCAGTTCCTGATAGCTGCTGCCCATGTCCTTCAGGTGCCGTCGCAACGTGCGTGGTGAGCACTTCATCTGCTGCGCCAATCCTTCCAGCCCCGGTGCGGCATTCAACTGCGCACTGAGCAGCTGACGAATGCGCCCCAGCCATGCCTGACGCCCGGTGAATTCGAGGTTCTGCTTGCGGCAACGTTCGGCCATGGCTTGATGCGTAATGGCATCCGCCAAGGGCAACGGTTGATCGAGCCAGTGCCGGTCGAAGGCGAACGCGTTGTCCTTGGCGGCGAAGTGCAATGGCGATTCGAAGTGCTCGGCGTAACGGTCGCGGTAATCCGGCGCTGCGTGTTCGAACCGCGTGGCAAGCAAGGGCAGAGGATGCCCGAGCAGGTCATCGCAAATCACCTTCAGCGAGACCAGGCAGAACTCGGCATTGAACACCGCCATCGCCGGACTCTCGCGATAGTCCGCCGCAACGAACCAGACGCGCTCGCCATCGTCTTCCAGGCTCAGTTCAAAAAGTGTTCCCAACAGCGCCGGATAGCGGATCGCCAGGCGCAAAGCGTCACCGAAGGTGGCACAGGTCAGCAGCGCGTAACCGAGGATGCCGTAGCAGGAGACGTGCATGCGCCGGCCCAGTTCCAGGCCGATATCGCGCTTGAGCGCGACCGCGTTGGCGCAGACCTGCATCTCCTGGTTGGTGGTGATGCGCGTGTCGGCCCGGTGCAAATCCGCGGCACTGATGCCGCTGCCGGCGAGCAGCGCCTCGCTCGACAGGCCTTCGGCCTTGAAGGTGTTGAGGATTAGCGAGACAGCGTTGAGGGTAGTGAGGTGGGAGTGCAGCATGGGATCTTCCAGCCTTGAGATAGCTGGAATGCAGCAAGTTGCATGCCGCCGCAGCCCCTCACCCCAGCCCTCTCCCAGAGGGAGAGGGAGCCGATTGGGGGATATTGGTGAGATGCACCGACGTGAGACATCTCTGCCGAATCCACAATCGACACGGTTTATCAGGTCGACGGACAGCGAAAAACAACTCGGTCAGTCCCCTCTCCCTCCGGGAGAGGGCTAGGGTGAGGGCCGATATAGAGCCTTGCTCAGAGGAGTTCGCCGCAGAGGTCGAGTTCGATCAGTCGGCGCACTTCTTCAGTTTCAAGCCCAGCACCGAGCAACCCGTGCAACTTGCCAAACGCCGCCTCACGGGTCATGCCGCCACCGGACAACACGCCCACACCGCGCAAACGGCTGCCGGCCTCATACACATCCAGCTCAACCCCACCTTCATGGCATTGCGTCACCGCAACCACCACCACGCCGTTATCCCGCGCGCGGCCGAGGCTCGCCAGAAACTCAGGGTTATCACTCGGCCCAGTACCGCTGCCGTAGCATTCCAGCACCAGACCCTGAATGCCGCTGTCGAGCAAACCATCAACGACTTCTGCGCGAATGCCGGGGAACAATGGCAGCACGGCAACTTTGGACAGTTGCTTCGACTGGTTGTAGTTCAACGACGCAGGAATCGAAGGCGCTTTCACACCGCCACCCTGCCGCTCCAGACGCTTGAATGGATGACGGCCGAAGCTGCGCACTTTCGCGCAACGGGTCGGCGCCAGCAGTTCGCCGTGGAAGTACAGATGCACGCCCGGGGCCAAGCCCTGGCCGAGAGCGACCAGCGCGCCGCCAAGGTTTTCCCAGGCATCGCTGTCGGTCACGCCGGCCGGTAGCATCGAGCCGGTGAAGCACACTCGTGCGTGCAGGCCGAGCAACTGGAAGCTCATCGCCGCGGCGCTGTAGGCCAGGGTGTCAGTGCCGTGCAGGATCAACACGCTGTCGCAACCTTGCACATCCACGGCATCGACCACCGCTTCACGCAGTTGCTGCCAATAGGTCGGGGTCATGTTGGCGCTGTCGATCAGCGGCGACATCTCGCGAAAGCGCCATTGCGGCACCACCAGCTCAGGCTGGCTGTGCAGGTAGTCGCGCATCCGCGCTTCGAAACCGGACGCCGGGGCGAGGCCATTGGCGCTGGCCTGCATGCCGATGGTGCCACCGGTGTAGAGCACCATGACGTTTTGAGCGGCGGGATAAGTCGAAGGGTTCATAGGATTCTCCGAAACGATGAGGTCCCTGTAGGAGCGAGCCTGCTCGCGATGGCGTTTCATCATTCAACATTGATGTTGGCTGAAAGACAGCTATCGCGAGCAGGCTCGCTCCTACAAGTTATTGCATCACAATAACTGACGGGCGCAGGGGATGCGCCCGTCATTCACCTGTCAGCGTTGCGCTGCAGGCACGCCTTGCGGCTCGGCTTCAGTCTTGCCGACAGCAGCAGACGGGTTGGCCGGCCAGGCGTTCAGGTCGAGGTCCAGATCGGCAAATTTGCTCGAATCGAACACCGGCTGTTTGACGCCGGCACGGCGCTGGCCGTCGTAGTCGCGCATCACACGCATGCCGACCTTGAACAGCATGGCCAGGGCCACCAGGTTGACGAAGGCCAGGCAAGTCATGGTGATGTCGGCGAAGGCGAACACGGTCGTCAGATCCTGCATCGAACCCCAGACCACCAGCGCCAGCACCAGGCCGCGGAAAACCATCAGCGCGGCGCGGTTGCGGGTGAGGAACTGCAGGCTGTTTTCGCCCAGGTAGTAGTTGTAGAGGATGCAGGTGAAGACGAACAGCGACAGCGCGACGCTGACGAACATGCGACCCCAGTCACCGACCACGGCGGCCAGCGAGTTCTGGGTCAGGACAATGCCGTCACCTTCGAAGCCCGGGGTGTAGAAGCCCGACAGCAGGATCAGCAGCGCGGTGCAGGTGCAGATCACGAAGGTGTCGAGGAACACGCTGAAAGCCTGGACCACGCCTTGCGCACCCGGGTGCTTCACAGCGGCCACGGCGGCGACGTTCGGCGCACTGCCCAGACCCGCTTCGTTGGCGAACACGCCACGCTTCACGCCCATGACGATGGCGCTGCCGAGCAGGCCGCCAAAGGCCGGGTCGAGGCCGAAGGCGCTCTTGAGGATGGTTTCCAGCATGGCTGGCACGTGTTCGATCTGGGTGCCGATCACGTACAGGGTCACGCCGATGTAGGCCAGGGTCTTGATCGGAACCAGCAGGTCGGACACCGAAGCGATGCGCTTGATGCCGCCGAGGAAGGTGATGGCCAGCAGCACCGCCAGGACGATACCTGTGTGGCGCGGATCGAAGGCAAAAGCGTTTTGCAGCGAGTGGGTCACGGTGTAGGACTGCAGGCCAATGAAGGCGAAGCCGTAGGTGACCAGCAGCAGAACGGAAAACACCACTGCCATGCCTTTGAGCTTCAGGCCGTGCTGGATGTAGTAGGCCGGGCCGCCACGGTACAAGCCGTCGCCATCGGCGCGTTTGTAGACTTGGGCCAAAGTACATTCGAAGAAGCTGCTGGACATGCCGACCAGCGCGGTGACCCACATCCAGAACACTGCACCCGGACCACCAAGCGTCACGGCGATGCCGACACCGGCGATGTTGCCTGCACCGACGCGGCCGGCAAGGCTGAGCATCAGGGCCTGGAACGAGCTGAGTTGCCCGGCGCTGCCCTTGAGGCTGTCGCGGAACACCGCGAACATGTGGAAGAAGTGCCGCAATTGAACGAAACGCGAGCGAATCGTGAAGTAGCTACCGAGCCCGACAATGAGCACGATCAGTACTTTCCCTGAGAGGAAGTCGTTAATGACTTCGAGCATGGATTTTTCCTCGCTGTTTATTGTGTAAGCAAATGCTGGATGGAAGAAATATCGTGTTACACCGGTGTGCGCACGGCACGACAGGTGAGGCGAAGGTTTCGTCCCGGATCCATTTCGCGGGTTTGTTATTAG
This sequence comes from Pseudomonas sp. PB103, assembly GCF_009764635.1. Classification (NCBI taxonomy): domain Bacteria; kingdom Pseudomonadati; phylum Pseudomonadota; class Gammaproteobacteria; order Pseudomonadales; family Pseudomonadaceae; genus Pseudomonas; species Pseudomonas sp. PB103. The sequence continues at coordinate 41,117 of NZ_RWIL01000176.1, forward strand.
TTCGGGTTTCGCATGGGTTATGGCCTCGTTACCGACGACCGCTCACGCGAAGAGGGGCGGCACTATACCGATCAGTGACGCGCCCGTCTGCACGGTAGTGGTGCAAGCGACGAAACGAGGCTTTGAAACACCCGGCGTTACCGGCGCCGGGCTTGTACAGGAAACTGCTCCTCTGCTGAAGCAAACCCTGTGGCGAGGGGATTTATCCCCGATGGGTCGCGAAGCGGCCCCAAAACCTGCACATGCGATGTGTCAGGCACACCGCGCGCAATGATTTTGCGACTGCTTCGCAGCCGATCGGGGATAAATCCCCTCACCACAAAGGCTCATTTCCACATCATGCAGCAGTCCCCAGACATACGGGTCTCAGGATCAAATAGTTAAAAAAAAGGGCCTGGGGACTAAATCCCCAAGCCCTCAAAAGGTGAGAGGTGTCTAGTCCCTCGACCTGGTGAGCGGTGCTACAAATTACGCATCGGTTCAGCCTTTGAGCGGAACCAGACGCGGAGCAATCATGTTTTCCGGGCGCAGGATGTCGGCGAGCATGGCTTCGTCGAGCAGACCTTCTTCGCGCACCAGTTCCAGCACGCCGCGGCCGCTTTCAAGGGCGAGACCGGCGATGCGGGTGGCGTTTTTGTAGCCGATGTACGGGTTCAGTGCGGTGACCAGACCGATCGAGTGCTCGACCAGTTCACGGCAGCGCGCTTCGTTGGCGGTGATGCCGACAATGCAGTGCTCGCGGAGCATGTCCATGGCGCGTTGCAGCAGGCGGATCGAGTCGAAGATCTTGAACGCGATCAGCGGCTCCATCACGTTCAGCTGCAGTTGGCCGCCTTCGGCTGCCATGGTCAGCGCCAAGTCGTTACCGATGACCTGGAACGCTACCTGGTTCACAGCTTCCGGGATTACCGGGTTGACCTTGCCGGGCATGATCGAGCTACCTGGCTGACGCGCTGGCAGGTTGATTTCGTTGATGCCGGTGCGTGGGCCGCTGGACAACAGGCGCAGGTCGTTGCAGATCTTCGACAGCTTGACCGCGGTGCGCTTGAGCATGCCGGAGAACAGCACGAAGGCGCCCATGTCGGAAGTCGCTTCGATCAGGTCGGCGGCTGGAACCAGCGGCTGACCGCTGATCAGGGCCAGACGCTGAACAGCCAGCGCTTGATAACGTGGGTCGGCGTTGATGCCGGTACCGATCGCGGTGCCGCCCAGGTTCACTTCAGTCAGCAGTTCCGGGGCCAGCGTCTTCAGACGGGCCAGGTCTTCGCCCATGGTGGTGGCGAAAGCACGGAATTCCTGGCCGAGGGTCATCGGCACGGCGTCTTGCAGCTGGGTGCGGCCCATTTTCAGGACGTGATCGAATTCTTTGCCCTTGGCCGCAAACGCTTGAATCAGGCTGTCGAGGCTGGCCAGCAGGGTGTCGTGACCGAGCAGCAGACCCAGGCGAATCGCCGTCGGGTAAGCGTCGTTGGTCGACTGTGCCATGTTGACGTCATCGTTCGGGTGCAGGTACTGGTACTCGCCTTTCTCGTGACCCATTGCTTCGAGCGCAATGTTGGCGATCACTTCGTTGGCGTTCATGTTGGTGGAAGTACCGGCGCCACCTTGAATCATGTCGACCACGAACTCTTCGTGGTAATCACCGCGGATCAATCGGGCACAGGCTTCGCTGATGGCAGCGTGCTTGGCTTCGCTCAGGTGACCCAACTCGCGGTTGGCGTCAGCAGCGGCCTGTTTGACCATTGCCAGACCGACAACCAGTTTCGGGTAATGCGAAATCGGAACGCCGGAGAGACGGAAGTTGTTCACCGCTCGCAGGGTCTGGATGCCGTAATACGCTTGAGCCGGTACTTCGAGGGCGCCAAGCAGGTCGTTTTCTGTGCGGAAAGATGCAGCGGAGGACATGATAGAAATCATCTCGATATGGACCCGGTCTGTGCCGGAACGCTGCGAATGCTAGGCTTGTGCGAATTTTTGGGCCAATGCTGTTAAGCACTGGCCTATGCACATTCGGCATAATGCCCGTGTGACGCCGCGTGCGCGGCAGACGTGTGACCTGTTTTGGTGCGTGTCCGGGAGGACGTGATGAATCTGGAAAGCAAATGGCTCGAGGACTTCAGTGCCCTGGCCGCCACCCGCAGCTTCTCGCAGGCCGCTGAACGACGCTTCGTGACCCAGCCGGCCTTCAGTCGGCGGATCCGCAGTCTCGAAGCGGCGCTGGGGCTGACGTTGGTCAACCGCTCGCGCACGCCGATCGAGCTGACGGCGGCGGGGCAACTGTTTCTGGTGACCGCACGCACCGTGGTTGAACAGCTCGGTGAAGTGCTGCGCCATTTGCATCATCTGGAAGGCGGGCAGGGCGAAGTCATGCAAGTCGCTGCCGCTCACTCCTTGGCGCTGGGTTTCTTCCCGCGCTGGATCGCGCAGTTGCGCAATGAAGGGCTGAACATCGCCACGCGGCTGGTCGCGACCAACGTCGGCGATGCGGTGCATGCCTTGCGTGAAGGGGGCTGCGATCTGATGCTGGCGTTCTACGACCCGGACGCGGCGATGCAGATGGACCCGGAAATCTTTCCCTCGCTGCATTTGGGCCAGACCGAGATGCTGCCGGTGTGCGCGGCGGATGCTGACGGCAAGCCGTTGTTCGATCTGGAGGGGGAGGCGAGCGTGCCGTTGCTGGCTTATAGCGCCGGGGCGTTTCTCGGGCGCTCGGTGAATGGCTTGCTGCGTCAGCGTCAGCTGCGCTTCACCACCATCTATGAAACCGCAATGGCTGACAGCCTTAAAAGCATGGCGCTGGAAGGCCTGGGTATCGCCTGGGTACCGCAATTGAGCGTGCGTGCTGAATTGGCTCGTGGCGAGTTGGTTGTGTGCGGTGGCCCGCAATGGCATGTGCCGCTGGAAATTCGCCTCTACCGCTGCGCGTTGGTGCGCAAAGCCAACGTCCGCCTGCTGTGGCGCAAGCTCGAAGGCAGTGCTGCACAAGGTACAACCGGAGCCTGAGGTTGATGAAAAACCCTGTGGGAGCTGGCTTGCCAGCGATTGCGGTGGGTCAGTCACCCGCGCTTTTTACTGATGCGACGCCATCGCTGGCAAGCCAGCTCCCACAGGGATCGGGGGATGTCTTTTCGCTGACCTTCAGGTCAATAAAACCGGGGCTTTCGCTCATTTGACAGATGGTCGTTTCAGGGGCTGTTTATTGCTTTCTTTGCGGTATACTGCGCGGCCTTCGGCCGGCACGTCCGGCCATTTTTCGTACAATCAAGCCACGCAACCTGCGTGGCTTGTTGTTTTATGACGCGCCTGCGGGCGCTCCAGAGAGAAGAGGCGCGACGATGAGTGCACTGGTTGGCGTGATCATGGGCTCCAAGTCCGATTGGTCCACCCTTAGCCACACCGCCGATATGCTGGAAAAGCTCGGCATCCCGTACGAGGTCAAAGTGGTCTCTGCCCACCGTACCCCGGATCTGCTGTTCCAGTACGCCGAAGAGGCCGAAGGCCGCGGCATCGAGGTGATTATCGCCGGTGCCGGTGGTGCAGCCCACTTGCCAGGCATGTGTGCGGCCAAGACCCACCTGCCGGTGCTCGGTGTGCCGGTGCAGTCGGCCATGCTCTCGGGCGTCGACTCGCTGCTGTCCATCGTGCAGATGCCAGCGGGCATTCCGGTCGCCACCCTGGCCATCGGCAAGGCCGGCGCGATCAACGCTGCGCTGCTCTCGGCGAGCATCCTCGGCGCCAAGCATCCGCAGTTCCACGCGGTACTGAAAACCTTCCGTGCCGAGCAGACAGACAGCGTCCTGGACAATCCAGACCCACGTATTGCCTGAGGTTGTTGAGATGAAGATCGGTGTAATCGGTGGCGGCCAGTTGGGTCGCATGTTGGCCCTGGCGGGCACTCCGCTGGGCATGAACTTCGCTTTCCTCGACCCTGCGCCGGACGCTTGCGCCGCTGCGCTGGGCGAACACCTGCGGGCCGATTACGGCGATCAGGATCATCTGCGCCAATTGGCCGATGAAGTCGATCTGGTGACCTTCGAGTTCGAAAGCGTCCCGGCCGAAACCGTGGCATTCCTGTCGCAGTTCGTCCCGGTCTACCCGAGCGCCGAAGCCCTGCGCATCGCTCGCGATCGCTGGTTTGAAAAGAGCATGTTCAAGGACTTGGGCATCCCGACCCCGGCTTTCGCCGACATTCAGTCGCAGGCCGATCTGGACGCTGCGGTCGCTGCGATCGGTCTGCCGGCCGTGCTGAAAACCCGCACCCTGGGCTATGACGGCAAGGGCCAGAAGGTCCTGCGCAAGCCGGAAGATGTGGTCGGCACCTTCGCCGAACTGGGCAGCGTTGCCTGCCTGCTGGAAGGCTTCGTGCCGTTCACCGGTGAGGTCTCGCTGATCGCGGTGCGTGCTCGTGATGGCGAAACCCGCTTCTATCCATTGGTGCACAACACCCACGACAGCGGCATTCTCAAGCTGTCCGTTGCCAGCACTGATCACCCGTTGCAGGCATTGGCCGAAGACTACTCGAGCCGTGTGCTCAAGCAGTTGAACTACGTCGGCGTGATGGCGTTCGAGTTCTTTGAAGTTGACGGTGGGCTGAAAGCCAACGAAATCGCCCCGCGTGTACACAACTCCGGGCACTGGACCACCGAAGGCGCCGAGTGCAGCCAGTTCGAAAACCATCTGCGCGCCGTTGCCGGCCTGCCGCTGGGTTCGACGGCCAAGGTCGGCGAGAGCGCGATGCTCAACTTCATCGGCGTGGTACCGCCGGTTGAGAAGGTCATCGCCATCGACGATTGCCACCTGCATCACTACGGCAAAGCGTTCAAGGCCGGGCGCAAGGTCGGTCACGCCAACCTGCGCTGCGCGGACATGGCCACGCTGCAGGCGCAGATCATCAAGGTCGAAGCGCTGATCGCCGAGTAAAACAGTTTCATGTGGCAGCGGCGGAACCATTCAGGGGCCGCCGTTCTCTCATGGCAGGATGCCAAAGTCTGACTAGGCTTCGCATATCTACTACTGAGAGGGAATTGCCATGGGAATTATCGGAACCATCTTTATCGGCTTGATCGTCGGCCTGCTGGCTCGGTTCCTGAAACCGGGCGATGACAGCATGGGCTGGATCATGACCATCCTGCTCGGTATCGGCGGTTCGCTGGCGGCCACTTACGGCGGCCAGGCTCTGGGCATCTATCACGCGGGCGAGGGCGCAGGTTTCATCGGCGCACTGGTTGGCGCAATCGTGTTGCTGGTGATCTACGGCCTGATCAAAAAGAACTGATCCAAAGCGACAAAGCCCTCTCTGCCAACGCGGCAGGGAGGGCTAGAATGCTCGGCGATTCAGCGTTCATTCCTTTCTATACCGAGCACCTTCATGCGCCGTCTTCTGTTGACTCTCCTGTTTCTGGGCAGCGGTTTGGCCCACGCCGGCGAACTGCCGGAAACCGACTGGCTCGAACTGATGCCCAAGTCGGATCAAAAGGCCCTCGAGGCCATGCCTGAAATCGACCACAACTCCCCGGAAGCCACCGGCACCTTCACCGAGAAGGGCGGGATGAAGCAGGCCAAAGGTCTGCCGGCAGTGATGTATTCAACCAAAACCGTGGCGTCGATGAACGACAAGCACATCCGCATCGGTGGTTACCCGGTGCCGCTGGAGTCTGACGCCAAGGGCCGCAGCACGCTGTTCTTCCTCGTGCCTTATCCGGGTGCTTGCATCCACGTGCCGCCACCGCCGCCGAATCAACTGGTGCTGGTGCGTTATCCGAAGGGTTTGAAGCTGGATGACATTTACACGCCGCTGTGGGTGACCGGCACGCTGAAAGTCGAGAAGGTCAGCAATGACCTGGCTGACGCGGCGTATGCGCTGGACGCGGACAAAGTGCGGGTGGTGCAGGAGTCTGATCTTTAGAACCTGCACATAACAAATGTGGGAATGAGCCCTGTGGCGAGGGGATTTATCCCCGTTGGACTGCGCAGCAGGCCCTGCTCTTGATTAAAAAAAGCGGGGGCCGCTTCGCGACCCAACGGGGATAAATCCCCTCGCCACAGGTGCCCGCTCCCACATTTCGTTCTGCGTCAGGACTTAGAGCGGTTTGCTTGCGACACTGACGCCCATGGTATGGCTCGCGCCCGGTGCCAGCGTGACGATGTCATCCATCACGTTCGCCGTCTCGATGCACAACATGCGCTGCCAGCCATCGTTATCCATATCCGCCAGCGCGGCCGCGCGGTCAATCCACGGATTCCAGATCACCGCCGTGCGCGAGCCGGTGGCGGTCAGCACAATGCGTCGTTCCCAGGCCGCGTCGACGATGCTCAGCTGCGGCGGAGCGTCGAGATAGATGCGGTCGGTCTCACCGGCAAACTGCAGGTCACCTTGCTGACGGTTGGTTTTCCAGTCATCCAGCGTCTCGATGTAATTCAAGCCATCGACGCCATCGACGTGCACGTAGCGCACATCGCTGACCGCGAAATAGGTGTGCAGCGCCTGGCTCAGGCTGACGGTGTCACTGCCACGGTTATGGCTGGTCAGGCTGAAACTCAGTTGCTCGGACAAATGCAGGGTCAGGGTCAGATCGACCTGATGCGGCCAGCCCGGCAGGCCGCCTTCGGGGTAGGGCAGTTTGAACTCGACCTTGACGCCGTCAACCTCTGATTCGATGCCACCCAACTCCCAATCCATCGCCCGCACCAGACCGTGCGCGGACGCCGGTTGATCGCCGGTGTACATGGCCTGCACGCTCTGCGGGTTGCGCTCGAATTTGCCAAACCACGGCCAGCACACCGGGACACCGGCGCGGATGCTCTTGCCTGTCTTGAATTCGGCCTTGTCGTTGAGCCAGATGATCGGCGGCTGGCCATCGATCTGATAACTGAGGATGTGTGCGCCTTGCTGGGCTACCAGCACTTCGGCCTGACCGTGGCGGATGCGCCAGCAGTTCAGTTCATCCAGTTTCACGGCTTCAACGTTGGGCGTGTTCATCGGACAGCTCTCGATCAGTAACAAGGACAACAATCGACCGTCAAACGGCCGCGAGGTTTAACGCGCGCGCGGTGGAACCGAACGTGTGCGGCCGCTGCCGTCGATGGCGACGAAGACGAAGACCGCTTCGGTCACTTTACGCCACTCGCTGGACAGCGGATCGTCGCTCCACACTTCGACCATCATCTGGATCGAGCTGCGGCCGATTTCCAGGGTCTGGGTATAAAAGGACAATTGCGCGCCGACAGCGACCGGGACGAGGAACGCCATGCGATCGATGGCAACCGTGGCGACGCGACCGCCAGCGACACGGCTGGCCATTGCGGTGCCGGCCAAATCCATCTGCGCCACCAGCCAGCCGCCGAAAATATCGCCAAAGCCGTTGGTTTCGCGTGGGAGTGCGGTGATTTGCAGGGCCAGGTCGCCTTGCGGGATCGGATCTTCTTGTTCGAGCTCTATCATGCCGGGGGTGCCTCTGACCCGTGACTCTTGTTGGTATTGCGGGTGGTAGCCGTCTTCAGGAAAAACGATTCAGCACCGAACATACTACGTTCGTCACGTTTTCCATAAGCCGCCTGAAGGAGAAACTCTGCGAAACCGGCTAATCCCGAGCAAAGGCCGGGCCAACGACGTTTTCGCACAGCAACCCCCTACAAACCGGAGCAGGTTGCGAGTATATCGGTCGGTAGACTCCACGACGACCATCCGGTTCTGATTTTGACCGTCAAATACGCGCCTCTATGTGCTTTTTCGAACAATTTGCTATGGTGCCGAACCTGCCCAAGCCACCGCCAGCGTTGTTGTGGCGGCAGATCCGACTATAAGAGAAGCCCTTGCCATGACCACAGCGCCTTCGAGCCTCGCGCAGCCCGAGCAACCCGCACGACCGTTGACCCGCAATGACTACAAGACTCTGTCGCTGTCCGCCCTTGGCGGTGCGCTGGAATTCTACGATTTCATCATCTTCGTTTTCTTCGCCACCGTGGTCGGCAAGCTGTTCTTCCCCGCCGACATGCCCGAGTGGCTGCGCCTGATGCAGACCTTCGGCATCTTCGCCGCCGGCTACCTCGCGCGGCCGTTGGGCGGCATCGTCATGGCGCACTTCGGCGACCTGCTGGGGCGCAAGAAGATGTTCACCCTGAGCATTTTCATGATGGCCGTGCCGACCCTGATCATGGGGCTGCTGCCGACTTACGCACAGATCGGCATGTGGGCGCCGATCCTGCTGCTGGTGATGCGCGTGATTCAGGGCGCGGCGATTGGCGGTGAAGTGCCGGGCGCGTGGGTCTTCGTTTCCGAACACGTGCCGCAAAAGCACATGGGTTACGCCTGCGGCACACTCACCAGCGGCCTGACCGCCGGCATCCTGCTCGGCTCGCTGGTCGCCACCGCGATCAACAGCATCTATACGCCTGCAGAAGTGTCCGATTACGCGTGGCGGATCCCTTTCCTGCTCGGCGGTGTGTTCGGCCTGTTCTCGGTCTACCTGCGCCGCTGGCTGCATGAGACGCCAGTGTTCGCCGAGCTGCAACAGCGTAAAGCCTTGGCTGAAGAAGTGCCGCTGCGTGCGGTGCTGCGTGATCATCGCGGCGCGATTGCGATCTCGATGCTGCTGACCTGGTTGCTGTCGGCCGGGATTGTTGTGGTGATCCTGATGACCCCGACCGTGCTGCAAACGGTCTATCACTTCACGCCGACGCAATCGCTGCAATCGAACAGTCTGGCGATCGTGTTCCTGAGCATCGGCTGCATCATTTCCGGTGCGCTGGCGGACCGCTTCGGTGCCGGCCGGGTGTTTGTGTTCGGTTGCCTGGGCCTGCTGATCAGCTCGTGGACGTTCTATCACAGCCTCGCCGATCACCCGAACTGGCTGTTCCCGCTGTATGCGCTGACCGGTTTTCTGGTCGGCACCATTGGTGCGGTGCCGTATGTGATGGTCAAAGCGTTTCCGCCAGTGGTGCGCTTCAGCGGGTTGTCGTTCTCGTACAACGTGGCTTACGCGATCTTTGGCGGGTTGACGCCGATGGTGGTGAGTCTGCTTCTGAAGGAAAGCGCGATGGGGCCGGCCTACTATGTGGCGGTGCTGTGCACGATGGGGATTCTGGTGGGGGCATGGCTCTGGAAGAAGGGCCTCTGATCCAGATTTTGCACTGATCGTTCCCACGCTCCGCGTGGGAATGCATCCTGTGACGCTCCGCGTCACCTCTCAAATGCGGACGCAGAGCGTCCATGGCGGCGTTCCCACGCAGAGCGTGGGAACGATCTGTCGCGACATGCTGGCCTTTCATCCAATTGTCATATTTCAGCCATAGAGTGTTCACACGGCCTGCTGATACTTGGCCCCGACTTAACACACCCTATCTGCTAGGAGTAAGGCATGAAACTGAAGCGTTTGATGGCGGCAATGACTTTTGTCGCTGCTGGCGTTGCGACTGCCAACGCGTTCGCCGCTGTTGACCCTGCTATCCCGAGCTACACCAAGACCACTGGTGTGTCGGGCAACCTGTCCAGCGTCGGCTCCGATACCCTGGCCAACCTCATGACCCTCTGGGCTGAGAACTACAAAAAAGAATACCCGAACGTAAACATCCAGATTCAGGCCGCTGGCTCCGCCACTGCGCCACCTGCGTTGACTGAAGGCACCTCCAACCTGGGCCCGATGAGCCGCAAGATGAAGGACACCGAACTGGCTGCCTTCGAGCAGAAGTACGGCTACAAGCCAACCGCTATCCCGGTTGCCGTGGATGCCCTGGCCGTGTTCGTGCACAAGGACAACCCGATCCAGCACCTGACCATGGAACAGGTTGACGCGATCTTCTCGTCGACCCGTCTGTGCGGCGCCAAAGCCGACGTGAAAACCTGGGGCGATCTGGGCGTGACCGGCGACCTGGCCAACAAGCCAGTGCAGCTGTTCGGCCGTAACTCGGTATCCGGCACTTACGGCTACTTCAAAGAAGAAGCCCTGTGCAAAGGCGACTACAAACCAAACGTCAACGAACAACCAGGTTCGGCGTCGGTGGTGCAGTCGATCAGTTCCTCGCTGAACGGCATCGGTTACTCGGGCATCGGTTACAAGACCGCTAGCGTGAAAACCGTGGCGCTGTCGAAGAAGGGCAGCACTGACTTCATCGAAGACACCGAAGAAAACGCCCTGAACGGCAAGTACCCGTTGTCGCGTTTCCTCTACGTTTACGTCAACAAAGCCCCGAACAAGCCTCTGGCACCGCTGGAAGCCGAGTTCGTGAAACTGGTGCTGTCGAAACAGGGCCAGGAAGTCGTAGTGAAAGACGGCTACATCCCGCTGCCAGCCAAGGTTGCTGCAAAAGCACTGGCTGACCTCGGTCTGCAAGAAGGCGGCGCTGAAGTCGCAAAGAAGTAACCCCGTAGATCCGGGCTAACCCCCGGATCTGCCGGAACCCCTGTAGGAGCTGTCGAGTGAAACGAGGCTGCGATCTTTTGATCTGGCCTCTGACTGCAAGATCAAAAGATCGCAGCCTCGGTTCCCTCGTCAGCTCCTACACAGGTTTCAAACGTTTCCGTTACAGCAGGTTTCAGGCGGGCCCCACAGGGCAACGCGAACCTTCGAATTCTTCGATCCTCCTCCAGTACCCGCTGGCGGTGGATTTGCTGCGTCACTGCATTGTCATCTTTCTGTCATACAGGATCGCTAGGGTGTGCGCATGAATGATCTGGCCAATTCCCCAATGACTACGACTTCCCCTCCCAAGCGCATTGATTTCAATACGCCTGAGCTGCAACGCAAGCGCCGCATTCGCGCGCTCAAGGATCGCTTCACTCGCTGGTACGTCCTCGTTGGCGGTCTCGCGGTGCTGGCGGCCATCACCCTGATCTTCTTCTTCCTCGCCTACGTGGTTGCGCCGCTGTTCAAAGGGGCCGACCTGAGCGCGAAAGATGCGATCACCCCGGCCTGGATGCAGGACGCCGGCAAGCCGCTGATGATTTCGCTCGAAGAGCAGAACCAGGTGGCCATGCGCGTGTCCGACAAAGGCCAGGCGCTGTTCTTTGATATCGACAGTGGCGCTGAATTGAAGCGCGTCGATCTGCCGGTGCCGGCCGGTGCCACCGTGACCTCCATTGGTGAAGACCAGCCGGGCCATCCGCTTGTGGCCGTGGGCTTTTCCAACGGTCAGGCGCTGGTGTTCCGTCACACTTATAAAGTCAGCTACCCCGATGGCAAGAAAACCATCACCCCGGCGATTGAATACCCGTACGGCGACACGCCGATCGCGCTGAACGAAGCCGGCGGTGCGCTTGAGCATGTCAGCCTGAACGCCACCGACACCACCCTGATATTGGTCGGCTCGACCGGTTCGCAACTCAACGTCCTGTCGCTGACCAGCGAAGAAAACATGATGACCGGCGAAGTCACCAACGAGCAGAAGCGTATCGATCTGCCGCAGATGACCGAGCCGGTGAAAAACATCTTCGTCGACCCGCGCCAGCAATGGCTGTACGTGGTCAACGGTCGTGCCCAGGCCGATGTGTTCAGCCTGCGCGACAAGAGCCTCAACGGTCGCTACAAACTGCTGGAAAACGCTGACGCCGAAGTGACCGCAACCACGCAACTGGTCGGTGGCATTTCGCTGATCGTCGGTGATTCCAAGGGCGGTCTGGCCCAGTGGTTCATGGCCCGCGACACCGACGGCGAGCTGCGCCTGAAGCAGATCCGCACCTTCCAGATGGGCACCACGCCGATCGTTGAAATCACCGCTGAAGAACGTCGCAAAGGCTTCCTCGCGCTGGATGCCAGCGGCAAGCTCGGCGTGTTCCACAGCACCGCGCACCGCACGCTGCTGGTTGATCAAGTGGTCGATAGCCAAGGTGTATTCGGTCTGTCGCCGCGCGCCAACCGCGTGATCGTCGAAGCCGGCGGCAAGCTGCAACCGTTGCTGCTCGACAACCCGCACCCGGAAGTGTCGTGGAGCGCGTTGTGGAGCAAGGTCTGGTACGAGAATTACGACGAGCCTAAATACGTCTGGCAATCGACCGCGGCCAACACCGATTTCGAACCGAAACTGAGCCTCTCGCCACTGACCTTCGGCACCCTGAAAGCCGCGTTCTACGCGATGCTGCTGGCCGCGCCGCTGGCGGTTGCTGCTGCAATCTACACCGCGTACTTCATGGCCCCGGGCATGCGCCGCAAGGTCAAACCGGTGATCGAGCTGATGGAAGCGATGCCGACGGTGATCCTCGGTTTCTTCGCCGGTCTGTTCCTCGCACCGTATGTCGAAGGGCATTTGCCGGGTATTTTCAGCCTGCTGATGCTGTTGCCGATCGGCATTCTGGTCGCCGGTTTTACCTTCAGTCGCTTGCCTGAATCGATCCGCCTGAAAGTCCCGGACGGTTGGGAAAGTGCGCTGCTGATTCCAGTGATTCTGTTCGTCGGTTGGCTGTCGCTGTACATGAGCCCGTTCATGGAGAACTGGTTCTTCGGCGGTGACATGCGCATGTGGATCTCCCACGACCTCGGCATCACCTACGACCAGCGCAACGCACTGGTGGTCGGTTTGGCCATGGGTTTTGCGGTGATCCCGAACATCTACTCGATCGCCGAAGACGCCGTGTTCAGCGTGCCGCGCGGCTTGACCCTCGGTTCGCTGGCTCTCGGTGCCACGCCGTGGCAGACCATGACCCGCGTGGTCATCCTCACCGCCAGCCCGGGCATCTTCTCGGCGCTGATGATCGGCATGGGCCGTGCGGTCGGCGAAACCATGATCGTGTTGATGGCCACCGGCAACACCCCGGTCATGGAAATGAACCTGTTCGAAGGCCTGCGCACCCTGGCCGCCAACGTCGCGGTGGAAATGCCCGAGTCGGAAGTCGGCGGCAGCCACTACCGCGTGCTGTTCCTCTCGGCGCTGGTGTTGCTGTTGTTTACCTTCGTCATGAACACCCTGGCAGAACTGATTCGTCAGCGTCTGCGCAAGAAATACTCGTCGCTTTAAGCAAAGGTAGAAGTCTGTGAAACAGAACTCCCTGAAAGGATGGTTCAAGAGCGGCGCCCCGGGCGTCTGGATCAGCGGTGGCGCGGTGTCCATCGCGGTCATCATGACCATTGGCCTGCTGGCAGTGATCGCCGTGCGCGGTCTGGGTCACTTCTGGCCGGCGGATCTGATCCACGCCAACTACGACGTCCCGGGCCAGGCCAATCACCTGGTCGTCGGTGAAGTGGTACAGAAAGAAGAAGTGCCGCGCGCACGTCTGAAGAGCGCTGGTTTGCCGGTGCCTGACGTCGGCCCGGAATTCATGACCCGCGAGCTGATCAAGGTCGGCAACCGTGATTTGAACGGCAACGACTTCACCTGGATCGTCGGCGAGTGGCTGACCAACCAGACCACGCCGCCAGAGTTGATGGCGATCGAACGTCGCGAGTGGGGCAATTTCTACGGCTACCTGGTCAACGTCAAGCAGGACGGCAAGGTCATCGCCGAGGGCGAAGCGGCTTGGCCTGAGCTGCAAGCGCGGATCAACCGGGTAAACGGTCTGGCGGCACAGCTGAAGTCGCTGGAAAAAACCGACATCGGTGCGATCAACGCAGGGCTGGAACGCATCCGTCTGCACAGTCGCAAACTGGAACTGGAAGGCAAGCTCGACGCCACCGCGCAAGCGGACATGGAATCCGAGCGCGCCGAGTTGAACGCGCGTTATCAGGACATCGAAGCACGTCTGGCCGATCTGCATGCGCAGTTCAACCGTGATGCGCTGACCGCTCGTGATGCCAACGGCAAAGAGATTGAAATCGGTCTGGGCAAAGTGGTTCACGCTTACCAGCCGAACGCGATGAGCACCTTTACCAAGGTCGGTTTCTACTTCAGCAAGATCTGGGAATTCCTTTCGGATGACCCGCGTGAAGCGAACACCGAAGGCGGGATTTTCCCGGCGATCTTCGGCACCGTGATGATGACCCTGATCATGGCGATGATCGTCACCCCGTTCGGCGTACTGGCGGCGGTATACCTGCGTGAATACGCCAAGCAGAACACCCTGACGCGGATCATCCGTATCGCGGTGAACAACCTCGCCGGCGTACCAGCGATCGTTTACGGCGTGTTTGGTCTGGGCTTCTTCGTTTACGTACTCGGTGGTTCGGTCGACCGCTTGTTCTTCCCGGAAGCATTGCCGGCACCGACTTTCGGTACACCGGGTCTGCTCTGGGCGTCGCTGACGTTGGCGCTGCTGGCGGTGCCGGTGGTGATCGTGGCGACGGAAGAAGGTCTGGCGCGTATTCCGCGTACCGTGCGTGAAGGCTCGTTGGCCCTCGGCGCGACCAAGGCTGAAACCTTGTGGAAGATTGTGATCCCGATGGCCAGCCCGGCGATGATGACCGGCATGATCCTCGCCGTGGCCCGCGCCGCCGGTGAAGTGGCGCCGCTGATGCTGGTGGGTGTGGTGAAACTGGCGCCGTCGCTGCCGGTGGACGGCAACTACCCGTACCTGCACCTGGATCAGAAGATCATGCACCTGGGCTTCCACATTTATGACGTCGGCTTCCAGAGCCCGAACGTCGAAGCGGCGCGTCCGCTGGTGTACGCCACGGCGCTGTTGCTGGTGCTGGTGATCGCCACGTTGAACCTGTCGGCGGTATATATCCGCAACCACCTGCGCGAAAAATACAAAGCTTTGGACAGTTAACACAAATCCTGTGGGAGCTGGCTTGCCAGCGATGCAAGCGACTCGGTCAGCCAGTAACACCGCGGTGATGCCATCGCTGGCAAGCCAGCTCCCACAAGGATCGGCGCAAGCCACAGATTTTCAGTAACCCATTGGCAAGGCCAGTGGTTCAACGAACCGAATTTGTTAGCACAGGGAGCCTCCCATGCAGCACGAAGCACATACCCACGGCATCAACATGTCTGCCCTGGGCCGCGACAAGCAGAGCCTGAACCTCGAACAGGAAACCGTGGCCATCGAAGTACCCGGCCTGAGCCTGTACTACGGTGAGAAACAAGCGCTGTTCGACGTCAGCATGAACATTCCGAAACAGCGCGTGACCGCGTTCATCGGCCCGTCCGGCTGCGGTAAATCGACGCTGCTGCGCACCTTCAATCGTATGAACGATCTGGTTGACGGCTGCCGCGTAGAAGGCGCGATCAACCTGTACGGCAACAACATCTATCGCAAGGGCGAAGACGTTGCCGAACTGCGTCGCCGCGTCGGCATGGTGTTCCAGAAGCCCAACCCGTTCCCGAAAACCATCTACGAAAACGTCGTGTACGGCCTGCGCATCCAGGGCATCAACAAGAAGCGCATCCTCGACGAAGCGGTCGAGTGGGCATTGAAAGGCGCGGCACTGTGGGACGAAGTCAAAGACCGTCTGCACGAATCGGCACTCGGCCTGTCCGGTGGTCAGCAACAGCGTCTGGTGATCGCCCGCACCATCGCGGTTGAGCCAGAAGTGCTGCTGCTCGACGAACCGTGCTCGGCCCTCGACCCGATCTCGACGCTGAAAGTCGAAGAGCTGATCTACGAGCTGAAATCCAAGTTCACCATCGTCATCGTTACGCACAACATGCAACAGGCTGCGCGGGTTTCGGACTACACGGCGTTCATGTACATGGGCAAACTGGTGGAATTCGGCGACACCGATACGCTGTTCACCAATCCGGCAAAGAAGCAGACCGAAGACTACATCACCGGTCGATACGGTTAACCGTACAGCCGCGAGCTTCAAGCTGCGAGCGGCAAGAAAGAAGCGGTGCGATATCGGGACTTATACATAATTGCTTGAAGCTTGCAGCTTGAAGCTTGCAACTTTCGCGGAGCGAACAATGATTTCCAAAGAAGGCCTTACCCATCACATCTCTGCGCAGTTCAACGCTGAGCTTGAGGAAGTGCGCAGCCACCTCCTGGCCATGGGCGGGCTGGTCGAGAAACAGGTCAACGACGCGGTGACCGCGCTGATCGAGGCCGACTCCGGTCTGGCTCAGCAGGTGCGCGAGATCGATGACCAGATCAACCAGATGGAACGCAACATCGACGAAGAATGCCTGCGCATTCTCGCCCGTCGTCAGCCGGCGGCGTCCGACTTGCGTCTGATCATCAGCATCTCCAAGTCGGTGATCGACCTGGAGCGCATCGGTGACGAAGCGACCAAGATCGCCCGTCGCGCCATTCAGTTGT
Source organism: Pseudomonas sp. PB103 (assembly GCF_009764635.1). NCBI lineage: Bacteria > Pseudomonadati > Pseudomonadota > Gammaproteobacteria > Pseudomonadales > Pseudomonadaceae > Pseudomonas > Pseudomonas sp. PB103. The sequence goes on from NZ_RWIL01000176.1 coordinate 57,237, forward strand.
GCGAAGAAGGCGAAGCGCCGCGCGGTTACGTCGAGGTTCGTCACATTGGCGACCAGGTGCGCAATATGGTCCGTGATGCGCTGGACGCGTTTGCCCGTTTCGACGCCGATCTGGCGTTGTCGGTGGCGCAGTACGACAAGATCATCGACCGCGAATACAAAACCGCGTTGCGTGAACTGGCCACCTACATGATGGAAGATCCGCGCTCTATCTCGCGGGTCTTGAGCATCATCTGGGTGCTGCGTTCGCTGGAACGCATCGGTGACCACGCACGCAACATCTCCGAATTGGTCATCTACCTGGTGCGTGGTACCGACGTGCGCCACATGGGCCTCAAGCGCATGAAGGAAGAAGTTGAGGGCACAAGCGGCGAAACCGCTAATGTTCCGGGCGATGCTGACGATAAGTAAGATTGCCTGAGAAAAGCGCCCGGCCCTTTGGCCGGGCGTTTTTGTTTCTGCTTTTCACAAGGCAGATCGAATTAAAAAGCAGCACCCGCGAACGAAAAGTCCCGGCGTGACTGAAGAGTTTTGGCAATGTGCCATCAGCCAGCGTTATGCTTGCCGGGATTTTAATAGGGGTGTTGGATGAGCAAGATCAGTGTGTTGGTCGTGGACGATGCTTCGTTCATTCGTGACCTGGTGAAAAAGTGCCTGCGTAATTACTTCCCGGGGATCCGCACCGAGGACGCCGTCAACGGTAAAAAGGCTCAGGCCATGCTGGCCAAAGAGGCGTTCGACCTGGTCCTGTGCGACTGGGAAATGCCGGAAATGTCCGGTCTTGAACTGCTGACCTGGTGCCGCGAGCAAGACAATCTCAAGACTATGCCGTTCGTCATGGTCACCAGCCGTGGCGACAAGGAAAACGTCGTGCAGGCGATTCAGGCCGGCGTTTCCGGCTACGTCAGCAAGCCGTTCACCAACGAGCAACTGCTGACCAAGGTCAAACAGGCGCTGAACAAGGTCGGCAAGCTCGACACCCTGATGAACAGTGCGCCGACCAAGATGAACTCGGCGTTCGGCAACGATTCGCTGAGCGCGTTGACCGGTGGCAAGCCTGCTGTGGTCGGCGGCGCACCGGCAGCGGCGGTCAACCCGTTCGCCAAACCGGCTGCCGCTGCGCCAGCAGCTGCAGCGCCGTCGCGTGGTTTGCTCAACAGCCCACCGGTGCAGGCCCCCGCAGCGTCGAAAGCGCCGGCCGGTGGTCGTGGTCAGGGTCAATTGCGTCTGCCGAGCGGCACCCAGCAATGCGTCATCAAGGCGTTGAGCATCAAGGAAGCGCTGCTGGTGATCAAACGCACCGACACCCTGCCGCAGATCCTCGACAGCGCCGTGCTCGACCTGGAGCAGGGCGACAACGCTGAAATCGCCCGCCTCAACGGTTACCTGCACGCCATCGTCGCGCATGAGCAGAAAGCCGACAGCGACTGGCTGCAACTGACCTTCCGTTTTGTCGACCAGGATGCGCAGAAGCTCGACTACATCTCCCGCCTGATCGCTCGCGGCACGGCACAGAAGCACTTCGTTCCCGGCGCGTAATCGGCGTCTGTGAAAAGATCGCAGCCTGCGGCAGCTCCTACATGGGAATGCATTTCCCTGTAGGAGCTGCCGAAGGCTGCGATCTTTTGCTTTGTGTGCTGGGCAAATTGAAACATCTGTCGACTAGCCTGGTCTGTCACAACTGCTAGGCTCACTCCCAGGCCTTACTTCGACAGACTCTTGCCCATGCTCGCGCGCCTGCTGTTTCTCTGTGGTCTCTTCATGGCCTCCACCTCGGCTGTGGCCATGACCATTTACAAATCCACCGATGCCAACGGCGTGGTCTCCTACAGTGACCGGCCGAGCAAAGGCGCGCAGGTGTTCGTCTTTCAGGACCGGATGGTCGAGCGCCTGGAACGTCAGGTATACCTCGACATCAAAAAGCAGAAGGGCGCCGACGTGGTCTTCGTGCGCAACGATTTGTACGCGCCGGTCGAGGTTGCGCTGGCGTTTACCGGGATGAGCAACGTGCGTGGTGCACCGGCGCAAACCATCCGCCGGGTGCTGCCGGCGCGCAGCAACACGCGGTTGGCGTTGCTGACGGCGGTGTCCGGCAAGCAGCCGCTGGTGTACACGCCGCAATTTCACTATTCCCTCGGTGACCCTGCCGGCACCGCGCAGGGCTATCGTTATCCGCTGCCATGGCGCGGTGGGCCGTTCCGCCTGAGCCAGGGCGCCAACGGCCAATACAGCCACTACGGGCCGAAGAATAAATACGCGATGGACATTGCCATGCCGGTCGGCACGCCGATCATTGCCGCGCGGGCAGGGGTGGTGGTGAAAACCGAAAACTCGCAGAGCGGGCGCGGCAATGATGCGTCCGGCAATTTTGTGCGGGTGCTGCACGACGACGGCACGATGGGCGTGTACCTGCACCTCAAGCAAGGTTCGGTGAGCGTGCGCGAAGGGCAGAGGGTGACGGTGGGCAGTCCGCTGGCACTGTCGGGTAACACCGGCAACAGCAGCGGCCCGCACCTGCACTTTGTGGTGCAGCGCAACAGCGGGGCGGGGCTGGTGTCGATTCCCTACCAGTTCAACCAGCCGCTGGGGGCATTGCCCAACTTTGCGTTGGGCAAACAGTAAAAAGCAAAAGATCGCAGCCTGCGGCAGCTCCTACATTGGAATGCGATCCCCTGTAGGAGCTGCCGAAGGCTGCGATCTTTTAACAGGCAATGCGGTCACCCGCATTGCACTCAATCCAGCATCAACACCTTCGCCAGCACAATCTTCGGCCCTTTCATCTTCTTGATGATGATCCGCAGGCCTTCGACTTCCAGCACTTCTTCCTCTTCCGGCACCCGTTTCAGGGTTTCGTAGACCAGCCCGGCGAGGGTTTCCGCTTCGATGTGGTCGAGGTCGATGCCCAGCAAGCGTTCCACCTTGAACAGCGGCGTATCACCGCGCACCAGCAGCTTGCCCGGCTGATACGCGAGGATGCCGCGCTCAGCCTTGCGGTGTTCGTCCTGAATGTCGCCGACCAGCACTTCCAGCACGTCTTCCATGGTCAGGTAGCCGATGATGTTGCCGTCAGCCTCCTCGACCACGGCGAAGTGCGAGCCGCCCTTGCGGAACTGCTCCAGCAGCTGCGACAGCGGCATGTGTCGCGACACGCGCTCCAGCGGACGGGTCAGTTCGGCCAGGTTGAACGACTCGGGAATGTGGTCCAGCGCCGCCAGTTCCAGCAGCAGATCCTTGATGTGCAGCAGGCCGACGAACTCCTGGCGCTCGCTGTCGTATACCGGATAACGGCTGAACTTGTGGCGACGGAACATCGCGAGGATTTCTTTCAGCGGCGCGTTGAATTCCAGCGTGATCAGGTCTTCGCGGGAGTTGGCCCAGTCGACCACTTCCAGCTCGCCCATTTCCACCGCCGAGGCCAGAACACGCATGCCCTGATCGCTCGGGTCCTGGCCACGGCTGGAGTGCAGGATCAATTTCAGTTCTTCGCGGCTGTAATGGTGTTCATGGTGCGGGCCTGGCTCACCTTGACCGGCGATGCGCAGAATTGCGTTGGCGCTGGCGTTGAGCAGGTAGATCGCCGGGTACATCGCCCAGTAGAACAGGTACAGCGGCACCGCCGTCCACAGCGAAAGCAGCTCGGGTTTGCGGATCGCCCACGATTTCGGGGCCAGCTCGCCGACGACGATGTGCAGGTACGAAATGATGAAGAACGCGGTGAAGAACGACACGCCTTTGACGATTTCCGGCGACTGCACGCCGACTGCGCTCAGCAGCGGCTCGAGAATGTGCGCAAAGGCCGGCTCACCGACCCAGCCCAGGCCAAGGGAGGCGAGGGTAATACCGAGCTGACACGCCGAGAGGTACGCATCGAGCTGACTGTGTACGGTGCGCAGGATGTGCCCGCGCCAGCCGTTTTTGTCGGCGATGGCCTCGACCCGGGTCGAGCGCAGTTTGACCATGGCGAATTCCGCCGCAACGAAAAAACCGTTGAGCAAAACCAGGATCAGAGCAAAAAGGATCATGCCGAAATCGGCGAATATTGTTGCGAGGGACAAGCCAGGGGAAGGGTCCATGATGGAGTTTTGCGGGTTCCGTGTGATTCAAGAGAGGTAAAAGTCGCGCCTGAAAGGCAGGCACAAGTCAGCCAATGTAGCGGCTGACCTGGCGATTGCCTAGTGCGACATTACTCAGCGGCGCTGATCGCCCGTGCGCTGGCCACTTGCGCCGGGGCGAAATGGCAGGTGAAGGTGCTGCCATGACCGGGCACGCTGCTGATCTCCATGCGTGCGCGGTGGCGCAGCAATACGTGTTTGACGATGGCCAGACCCAGCCCGGTGCCGCCGGTGTTGGAGTTGCGGCTGGAGTCGACGCGGTAGAAACGTTCGGTCAGGCGCGGCAGGTGTTTGCTGTCGATGCCGATCCCGGAATCCTGCACGCTAAGGTGCGCGCCCTGATCGTCACCCCACCAGCGAATGCGGATGTTGCCCTCGGCCGGGGTGTACTTCACGGCGTTGAACACCAGATTGGAAAACGCACTGCGCAATTCCGCTTCGCTGCCCTTGAGCAGCAGGCCGGCGTCGGCTTCCAGCGTGATGCGCTGATTCTTCGAACCGGACAACTGCTGCGCATCACCCTTGATCGATTGCAGCAGGGCGTCGACCTGCACCGGCTGGTTGTCCGACGGGTAATCAGTGGCTTCCAGTTTCGCCAGCAACAACAAATCGTTGAGCAGTGTCTGCATGCGTCCGCCCTGTTGCTGCATCTGCTGCAGGGCGCGGCTCCAGCGCGGGTTCACTTCTTCGACGTTGTCGAGCAGGGTTTCCAGATAGCCGCAAATCACCGTCAGCGGCGTGCGCAATTCGTGGGAGACGTTGGCGATGAAGTCTTTGCGCATCTGTTCCAGCTGATGGATGCGCGTGACGTCGCGCACCAGCATCAGGTGTTCGTTGTTGCCGTAGCGGGTCAGGTACAGCTGAATGCGTACGCGATCGTTGGTCGGCGAAGGGATTTCCAGCGGCTCGGCGTAGCTGTCCTGCTCGAAGTATTCTTTGAAGCGCGGATGCCGCACCAGGTTGGTCACCGGTTGGCCACTGTCCTGCGGGGTCTTCAGACCGAGCAGGGTTTCGGCGGCGCGGTTCCACCATTCCAGGTTGCCGTCGCTGTCGAGCATGATCACCGCGTCTTTCAGCGCAGCAGTGGACTCCTGTACTCGGTCGATCACCGCTTGCAGACGCCCGCGCACGCGTTGGTCGCGGCGTTGCAGGTGGTAGATGCTGTCGAACACTTCGCCCCACAGACCATAGCCATCGGGCGGTGCTTCGTCCGGTTGATGCTGGCGCAGCCACTCGTGCAGCCGCAGCAATTGCTTGAGCGTCCAGCCCAGATAAATGCCCAGACCTGCCGCCAGGCTCCAGCCGTAATAGCCGGTGATCAGGCCGATCACCAGGCAGGCGGTGACCAGCAACAGCATGTGGCGAATCAGGGTGCCATGCCAGTTTTGATTCACGGGGGCGTCCTTAGCCGCAGCTTCAAGTTTCAAGCCACAAGCTTCAAGCTAAAGCGGGTCGGCTTCAACTTGCCGCTTGTAGCTAGAAGCTTGCAGCTGCTTTTTTATGCTTTTGTGGAAAACCGGTAGCCAGTGCCGCGCACGGTTTGTACCAGATTTTCGTAGGCGTCGCCGAGGGCCTTGCGCAGGCGGCGGATGTGCACGTCGACGGTGCGCTCTTCAACGTAGACGTTGCCGCCCCAGACCTGATCCAGCAACTGGCCACGGGTGTAGGCGCGTTCCTGGTGGGTCATGAAGAATTGCAGCAGACGGTATTCGGTCGGGCCCATCTCGGCCGGTTTGCCGTCGATGGTCACGCGGTGGCTGATCGGGTCGAGCAGCAGGCCACCGACTTCGATTGGCGCTTCGCCATCGGTCGGGCCGGCGCGACGCAGCACGGCTTTCAGGCGTGCAACCAGTTCGCGCGGGGAAAAAGGTTTGGTGATGTAGTCGTCGGCGCCGACTTCCAGGCCCTGAATCTTGTTGTCCTCTTCGCCCTTGGCGGTGAGCATGATGATCGGGATGTCCCCGGTCAGCTCGTCACGCTTGAGGCGGCGGGCCAGCTCGATACCGGAGGTGCCGGGCAGCATCCAGTCGAGCAGGATCAGGTCCGGCTTGCGGTCAACGATGATGGCGTGCGCCTGCTGCGAGTTCTCTGCCTCGAGGCAGTCATAGCCGGCCATTTCCAACGCAACGGCGATCATTTCGCGAATGGGCGCTTCGTCGTCGACGATCAGAATGCTCCTGCCAACCATGCCTTAATCCTCTTGTCATTTAACTGTCTTGCGCCGCATTAGATAACGGAATTATTGCAGTCGTGTGACAGTATTTTCGTCCGGCGGCGATTGTGCAAATCCTCAACTAAGCTCTAAGTCCGAATCCTGACAACCACAAAAGAAGGTTTCCATGACTCAAATGACTGTTTCTTTCAAAGCCCTGCTGATGGCTGCCGCTCTGACGCTGCCTGGATTTGCCATGGCTGCAGATCCTGCGATGGAGAAGGACGGCATGTACACCGACCACAAAGGCATGACCCTGTACACCTTCGCCAAGGACTCGGGCGGCAAGTCGATGTGCAACGACAAGTGCGCAACCAACTGGCCGCCGTTGATGGCGACGGCGGGTGACAAGTCGATGGGGGACTGGACTGTCATCAAACGCGACGACGGCAAGATGCAGTGGGCCTACCAAGGCATGCCGCTGTACACCTTCGTGATGGACAAGAAGGCCGGTGACATGACCGGTGACGGCAAAATGGACGGCGCCTGGAAAGTCGCCAAAGCCAAGTAACGCAAAAGATCGCAGCCTTCGGCAGCTCCTACATTGGAATGTGTACGCCCTGTAGGAGCTGCCGCAGGCTGCGATCTTTTCAGTCAGCGCAGTGCGTAATCCAGCACGATCCCGACGAAAATCGCCAATCCGGCCCAGTGGTTGTGCAAAAACGCTTTGAAGCAGCGCATCCGGTCGCGATCCCGCGTATACCAGAACTCCCACGCATAACACCCGGCAGCCACCAGCAAGCCGAGATGGAACCAGACGCCCAGCTCGAACTTCGATCCCGCCAGCAACAGGCAGCCCAGCGACAGCGCCTGCAAACTGAGGATGATCACCCGATCCGCTTCACCAAACAGAATCGCGGTCGACTTCACGCCGATCTTCAAATCATCATCACGATCGGTCATCGCGTAATACGTGTCATAACCCACCGTCCACAGCAGGTTGGCGATCCATAGCAACCACGCCGCCGCCGGCAGCTCGCCAGTCTCGGCAGTGAAGGCCATCGGCATACCCCACGAGAACGCCGCGCCCAGCACCACTTGCGGGTAATAGGTGTAGCGCTTCATGAACGGATAGGTGAAGGCCAGCGCCAGACCACCCAGCGACAACCAAATGGTCGGCGCATTGGTACACAGCACCAGCAGAAAACTCACGCCCATTAACAGCGCAAAGAACACCAGCGCTTCTTTCGAACTGATTCTGCCCGCAGCCAATGGCCGTTGCGCGGTGCGTTTGACGTGGCCGTCGACCTTGCGATCGGCCCAGTCGTTGATCACGCAGCCGCCGGCGCGGGTCAGGATCACGCCGAGGACAAAAATCACCACGTTGGCCAGCGACGGCGAACCTTTGCCGGCAATCCATAGCGCCCACAGCGTTGGCCACAGCAGCAGGTAAATGCCGATCGGCTTGTCCATGCGGGTCAACTGAATGAAATCCCAGGCGCGCGGGTTCAAACGGTTCAGGGACTTGAGCAGGCTCTGATACATCAGCAATTCTCCGGATGGGCGCGGGCAGCGCGCCACAGGCTCGGCAGGAAGATTTCCGCGACCAGCACGCTCAGTGCGCCCCGGTCGAAACGCGAACGACGGCCCCACAGTGCAGGCGCTTTCGCGGCGGTCGGCAGCCATTCTTCAGGGTAGTGACACACTTCGAGGGCGCGGCGCTGGAAGGCCTGATCACTAAACAGCAATTCGCCCAGCGAGCGACTGCCGAGTTCGTCCATGTGCAAACCGTCGCCCTGCAACGCGGCGCGCGAGGCGACGCTGCGGGCAAACACCCAAGCCTCGCCATGGCCGCGCAAATACACCTCGCGCACCCAGCCTTCGCTGCCGTCGGCCAGATCCAGCGCCGTACATTCATCGGCGCGCAGGGTGTCCCAGCCTTCGAACAATGGCGTCACGCTGAAGCCATCGTTGGACAAACGTGTGAGTCGGCGGGTCAGCGAGCCTTCGTCGAACAGCCAGTCGAGGGTCAACGAATCGGGGAGGGGCGTCAGTCGGCTTTGAGTCAGCCAGAGCGGGGCCGGGGCGGGATTAGTCTGTTGCACAATGAGTCATTATTGGCCGCAAATGAGGCGGCGAGCTTACCATGGCAGGCTGCGATATTGAGCGATCCGGGGCGCCGTTGCGCCGAACAGGCTTGCATCTGCCCGGCTCCATCAGTACAAAACGCCCTGAGCCGGATGGCAGCGCACTACCCATCGACCGTCCGCGCCGGCAATAAGCCTGAACCCTGAGGAAGTACCTGAATGAAAAAGTGGCAATGTGTGGTCTGCGGCCTGATCTACAACGAAGCCGACGGCTGGCCGGATGACGGCATTGCGCCGGGCACCCTGTGGCAGGACGTGCCGGAAGACTGGCTGTGCCCGGACTGCGGCGTCGGCAAGATGGACTTCGAAATGATCGAAATCAACTAAGTAAATCCAAAGGAGTAAGGCATGAGCGCACCTGTCGTCATCATCGGCACCGGCCTGGCGGGCTATAACCTGGCCCGCGAGTTTCGCAAACTCGACAGCGAAACCCCGCTGCTGTTGATCACTGCCGATGACGGTCGCTCTTACTCCAAGCCGATGCTCTCCACCGGCTTCGGCAAGAACAAGGACGCCGACGGCCTGAGCATGGCTGAACCCGGCGCCATGGCCGAGCAGTTGAAGGCCGAAGTGCGTACCCACACGCGCATCAGCGGCATCGACGCCGGCCACAAGCGCCTGTGGATTGGCGAAGAAGCCGTGCCCTATCGCGACCTGATTCTTGCCTGGGGCGCGGAAACCGTGCGCGTACCGATCGAGGGCGACGCCAGCGATCTGGTGTTCCCGATCAACGATCTCGAAGACTACGCACGCTTCCGCACCGCCGCGGCCGGCAAGCGCCGGGTGTTGCTGCTCGGTGCCGGTTTGATTGGCTGCGAGTTTGCCAACGACCTGATCCTCGGCGGCTACGAAGTGCAATTGGTCGCACCCTGCGAGCAGGTCATGCCGACCTTGCTGCACCCGGCTGCGGCGGCAGCGGTACAGGCCGGGCTGGAAAGCCTCGGGGCGAAATTCCACCTCGGTCCGGTGCTGACCCGTCTACAGAAAGTCGCCGATGGTCTCGAAGCACACCTGTCCGATGGCCAGGTCATTGCCTGCGATGTGGTGGTCTCGGCGATCGGCCTGCGTCCGCGCATCGATCTGGCGGCCGCGGCTGGTGTACAGGTCAATCGCGGCGTCGTGGTTGATCGTCATTTGAAGACTTCCCACGCCAATATCTACGCCCTGGGCGATTGCGCCGAGGTCGATGGGCTGAATCTTCTGTACGTGATGCCCCTCATGAGCTGTGCGCGAGCGCTGGCACAAACCCTGGCAGGCAACCCGACTGCGGTGAACTATGGCCCGATGCCGATCACCGTGAAAACCCCGGTGTGCCCACTGGTGGTTTCGCCGCCGCCACGCGGTAGCGAAGGCGTCTGGAGCGTTGAAGGGCAGGGCGCCGACATCAAGGCGCTGTGCCACGGCGCCGACGGCCAGTTGCTCGGTTACGCGCTGACCGGGGCGGCGGTGATGGAAAAACTTGCCCTGAACAAACAGCTTCCGGCCTTGCTGGCGTAAATACCGGTCGTTCTGTCGGAATCACCCCGCTTTTGCCCCCACAAAGGTCGTAGTGAGACTGGCGCAGGCCTTGTCCGCGTGCCATTCTCACTCCCGTCTGCCGCAGAGTAGAGCCTGCGGCGCCTTGGGCGCTGTTCCAACGAGAACAGCACGGACATAACAACAAAAAACCGTCAAAGGGGCTTCACTAATGCGTAAACCAGAACTCGCCGCTGCAATCGCTGAAAAAGCAGATCTGACCAAAGAGCAGGCCAACCGCGTGCTCAACGCCGTTCTCGAAGAAATCACCGGCGCTCTGCACCGCAAGGACAGCGTGACGCTGGTAGGCTTCGGCACCTTCCTGCAACGCCACCGCGGCGCCCGTACCGGCAAAAACCCGCAAACCGGCGAGCCGGTGAAAATCAAGGCCAGCAACACCGTTGCGTTCAAGCCAGGCAAATCGTTGAAAGACAGCGTCAATCCATAAGGGCGGCGATCGCCCCCGAGTAGCGGGGCGCGCGGCATAAAAAAATGGGCATACCGATTGCGGTCGGATGCCCATTTTTTATGCCTGATGATCTTGCTCGGGTCAGGCCGAGAAGAAGTACCGGGTCAGGTGGAAGAAGATCGGTGCGGCGAAGCAGATCGAGTCCATCCGATCCAGCATGCCGCCGTGGCCCTTGATCATCGTGCCCCAGTCTTTCGCGCTCAGGCTGCGCTTGATGGCCGACATCACCAGGCCGCCGAGGAAGCCCATCACCACGATCACCAGCGACATCAGCAATGATTGCCAGAAGTTGAATGGCGTCATCCAGAACATGCAGCCGCCAATCAGCGTAGCGCTCAAGCCACCGCCGACCAGGCCCTCGACGGTTTTCGACGGGCTCACCAGCGGTGCGACTTTGTGTTTGCCGAACAGCTTGCCGAACACGTACTGCAGCACATCGCTCATCTGTACCACAAACACCAGATAGAACAGCAGCAAGGCGTTCTGGCCCTGGAAACCTCGCAGGTCCAGAAGCAACAGCGCCGGGGCGTGGCTGATGCAGTAGAGGCAGATCATCACGCCCCACTGAATCTTCGCCGTACGCTCAAGGAAACCCTCGGTGTCCTGGCTCAGCACGGCAATCGCCGGCAGCAACAGGAAGGCATACACCGGCACCAGCAAGGTGAACATCGAGTACCAGTGCATACCGATCAACAGGTATTGCAGCGGGATCAGGATGAAAAACGCCGAAAACAGCGCGTTGTGGTCACCGCGTGCGGTGGGCGCCAGGGTGATGAACTCACGCAGCGCGAACAGCGAGATAAACGCAAACAGCACTACCGTTGCGTTAGGTCCCAGCAGCCACGAGACGAAGAAGATGATGACCATCCCCCACCAGGCATTCACCCGTTGGTTGAGGTTCTCGATGGTCGCTATCGAACTCTCGCTTTTTGCCCGTCGGGCCAGCACGTAACCGATCGACGAAGCGATCGCCAGCAACCCGGCGATGGCGGCGAAGAACCAGAGGAATTTGGTTTCCAGACTCATTTAGACAACCTCACGATGGCGTCACGCGCCCGTTCCAGAAACACTTGTTTTTCTTCTCCGGCAATTCTTGGCAGCGGGTCGCCGATGCGGATCGTACAAATGATCGGCAGCGGTACGTGTTTGCCTTTAGGCATCGAGCGGTGCAGGTTTTCCAGGTAGATCGGCACCAGATCGACGTCAGGGAATGACTCGGCCAGACGATACAGGCCGGATTTGAATTCAGCGGGCAGCGCTTGGGTAGAGCGGGTGCCCTCGGGGAAAATAATGATCGAATGGCCCGCGCGGACCACGTCGAAAATCGGTTCCAGCACGTTGACGCCCGGGGCCGGGTTACGCTCGATCAACACGGCATTCAGGCCTTTTTGCGAGATGTACCGGAGAAAGCGGTTCTTGCCCCAGTAATCGGCGGCGGCCACCGGTTTTACGTCGATTCGCGCCTCCGGTGGCAATGCGGCAATAATCGCCAGGGTGTCCATGTGGCTGGTGTGGTTGGCGAAGTAGATGCGCTGGCGCGACAGATCCGGTGGACTCTCCCAGCGCGCGGTCACACCGATCAAGAAGCGCAGCAGCGAAATCAGCGCATTACTGATCCACATGGTGATTCCCCTTCAATTGCCTGGCGATAGCCAGCGTGCGCGTAACGCACGTGGCGGCGGAACCGATGGCGATAATGATCAGCGCGATCAGCAGGGTGTAATGCGTGGCATAAAGGCTGGCTTCGACGGCGTTCAACAGCAAACTCAGGGTCATCACTGCCATTCGATGCTGTTTGGCCATCGGCCCGATGAAACTCTGCGCCAGCCCCAGCGAACCGCCGAACACCCGGACATAAGCGGTCAGCGCAGCGGCCAGCGCGGCAAACCAGCCGAGATCGGACTGGCCGATGGCGTAACCGAGCCCGACGATCAGCAGGCTGTCCGCGAGCCGATCCGGGAACTCGTTGTAGAGACTGCCGATGGCGGATTGCTTGCCACCTTCAATGGCCACCATGCCGTCGAACAGATTGCACAACAGGCGCAATTGAATCGCCACCGCGCAACAGATCGCACCCGCCGCGCCATTGTCGATGTTGAGCGCTATGGCGCCGAACAAGGCAAAAACGATGCTGACCACGGAGATCTGGTTGGGGGAGATGTCGCTGTTGACCAATCGTTGAGTGATGTACTTCGCCCAGCCCGCCGACCGCGTCTTGATGGGCCTTCTGTTGTCGTCCATGTGCAATGTCCATATCAATGATGAGTGCCATCAGTTGATGATGGCGGGTGACAATATAATGACTTTCCCTGACGGCGACGCTATTGGCGTGGAAACAAATTGAAGTAAGAACATTACCCGACAGCTGTCAGAGAAAACTTTCAAAGAAGTTTTGCGGATAATCGCAACAGTTCGCGGTTTATTACCGGGTGGAAACAAAAGTTTAGCGAAAAACAAAAATGCTATCAAATTGATGGCACTTTTGCTTTTGCCTGTTGTCGCCGGCAACGGGTTGATAGATGACCAGCATTTCTAGGAAAATTCCTACTTCTATTTCCTGCAAGTGCAGGCATGCTTTCACATACGTTTTGGTACGGATGTTCGAAGTGCCCCGACCTCCCTCATCGGGCCGCTCTAGCTCAATGGTTACGGCCGAGCGTAGCGATCAGGGCAAATATAAATCGATATCAGGGATTCCCCTGTCACATATAGGGCGATCTCCTACAAGCAGCAATGAACACTTCGTCTTGTTGTTTAACCAGATGCTTGCTAGTGGCCATCATAGTGATTACGATGCGCGCACTTGATAGAGCACACACTCAATTGGATGAGTCGCGTCACTGCTCTTCGATACTGTCCCGCGCCGCTGAAACTCCAATAGGCGCACGACTGTAATCCAATTAAAGGCCATGGATGTCCTACTCAAGCAAACTTTCCGCCCATTACCTCGAACTCGCCAAAGTCTCTGTTTCCAAAGAGAATTTTGCGGGCGAAGACGTACGCTTTTCGAGCGAATTCGAGGCCCTGGAAAGTGAGCTGGCCAAAGCCTCGTCGATGCACGAAAGCGGGCAGATCGACTGGCTGAAAATCCGCGAAAATAGCGAAAATCTGCTGCGTACCCAATCCAAGGATCTGCGTGTCGGCGCCTGGCTGACGTGGTCGCTGTACCAGCGCGAATCCTTCCCCGGGCTGCTGGCCGGCCTCGGTCTGCTGCACCATCTGTCGGAAAACAACTGGGCCGACGTTCATCCGCTCAAAGCCCGCACCCGTGCCGCCGCCATTGGCTGGCTGGTGCCGCGTCTCGAGCAGGTCATCACCGAAAACATTGCGATCAAAGAGCAGTTGCCGATGTTCCGGCAGCTCTCCGAGCACCTGTCCGGCCTCGAAGCCGCGTGTGCCGAGCACTTGGGCGATGATTCGCCGCTGCTGCTGCCGATCTCCCGTCGCCTGAAAACCATGATCCAGCGCGCGGCCGACAACCAGCCGGCCCCCGGCGTCGTGGGCGCGGCGGTGGCGCAGGTCAAGCAGGCCGCCAGCCAGTTGCTCGCGCCCGGCGCACCGATCGACAACGAGCGCGAGGCGCACAAAGCCCTGCGCGCCCAGCAGGACAGCGCCCGTCCGCTGTGCGCCTGGTGGCTCAAGCAGAAAGCCACCGACCTGCGCGCCCTGCGCCTGAATCGCACGCTGCTGTGGATGACCATCGACGCGGTGCCTGAGCGCAACGCCGAGCAGATCACCGTGCTGCGCGGCCTGCCCCTGGAAAAGCTCAAGCTCTATCAGGATCGTTTCGATCAGGGCAAATACGCCGATCTGCTGGTGGAACTGGAGGCGAGCCTGGCGAAGGCGCCGTTCTGGTTCGATGGCCAGAGGATGGTCTGGGAATGTCTCCAGAACCTCAACGCCGAGCTGGCCATGCGCGAAGTGGAAATCCACTTCGCGCTTTTGATTCAGCGCCTGCCCGGCATTGTCGAGTTGCGCTTCCATGACGGCGCGCCGTTTGCCGATCCGTCCACCCGGGCGTGGATCGCCGCCAACGTCATGCCGCACCTGCAAAGCGCCAGCGCGCCGCGCAAGGTCGAAAGCGAAAACGTCGAAACCCAGCCGGCCTGGGAAAAGGCCCTCGAAGAAGTTCTGCCGCTGCTGCGCAAGGAAGGCCTGAAGCCGGCCGTGCAGACGCTCAAGCAAGGCTTGCAGTCGGCCCATGGCGGCCGCGAACGCTTCTTCTGGCAGTTCGCCCTCGCGCGCCTGTGCTTCATGGCCAAGAAATACGAACTGGCCAAGAACCAGCTGGAAACCCTCGATCAGACATTACTGGACTCAGGCCTGCATGCCTGGGAGCCCGATCTTGCATTGGAAGTGCTGCACCTGCTGCACAGTTGCTGCGAGTTGTTGCCGCAGAACCATGCCGTACGTGAACGCAAGGAAGAGATTTATCGCAGGCTGTGCCACCTCGATCTCGAAGTGGTACTCGAATAGGCCCCAGGGCCACAACCGCAAGGAGAAAAGCCATGGCCAAAGAAGGCTCGGTAGCCCCCAAGGAACGCATCAACGTCACCTTCAAACCCGCCACCGGCGGTGCTCAGGAAGAGATTGAACTGCCGCTGAAGCTGCTGGCAATCGGTGACTACACCCACCGCAAGGACGATCGCAAAATCGAAGATCGCAAGCCGATCAGCATCGACAAGATGACCTTCGACGAAGTGTTGGCCAAGCAAGAACTGGGTCTGACGCTGAGCGTGCCGAACCGTCTGCAGGAAGATGGCGAGGCCGACGAGCTGGCTGTGCAACTGCGCGTCAATTCGATGAAGGACTTCAACCCGGCCAGCCTGGTCGAGCAAGTGCCTGAGCTGAAAAAACTGATGGAACTGCGCGATGCGCTGGTGGCCCTCAAAGGCCCGCTGGGTAACGCACCTGCGTTCCGTAAAGCGATCGAAGGCGTGCTCGCCGACGACGAATCCCGCGGTCGCGTACTCGGTGAGCTGGGCCTGAACGCCGCAGCCCCGGACGCCTGAGACTCCAGCCAAGGAAGCCAACACAATGAGCACTAGCGCAGCACAAGAGAAGAGCGCCGGCAACGGCGAGTACAGCATTCTCGACAGCATCATCGCCGAAACCCGTCTGACTCCGGACGACGAAGCCTACGACATCGCCAAGCGCGGTGTGTCGGCGTTCATCGAAGAACTGCTCAAGCCGCAGAACAACGGTGAGCCGGTCAAGAAAGCCATGGTTGACCGCATGATCGCCGAGATCGATGCCAAGCTCAGCCGTCAGATGGACGAGATCCTCCACCACCCGGATTTCCAGGCTCTGGAATCGTCGTGGCGTGGTCTGCAGTTGCTGGTCGACCGCACCAACTTCCGCGAAAACATCAAAATCGAAATCCTCAACGTCTCGAAAGAAGACCTACTGGACGATTTCGAAGATTCGCCGGAAGTCATGCAGTCGGGCCTGTACAAGCACATCTACACCGCTGAATACGGCCAGTTCGGTGGTCAGCCGGTAGGCGCGATCATCGCTAACTACTACATGTCGCCGAGCTCGCCAGACGTCAAGCTGATGCAGTACGTGGCCAGCGTTTCGTGCATGTCCCACGCGCCGTTCATCGCGGCTGCCGGCCCGAAATTCTTCGGTCTGGAAAGCTTCACCGGCCTGCCGGATCTGAAAGATCTGAAAGACCACTTCGAAGGCCCGCAATTCGCCAAATGGCAGAGCTTCCGTACCTCGGAAGACTCCCGTTATGTTGGCCTGACCGTGCCACGTTTCCTGCTGCGTAACCCGTACGATCCGGAAGAAAACCCGGTCAAATCGTTCGTGTACAAGGAAACCGTTGCCAACAGCCACGAGCACTACCTGTGGGGCAACACCGCTTACGCGTTCGGCACCAAGCTGACCGACAGCTTCGCCAAATTCCGCTGGTGCCCGAACATCATCGGCCCGCAGAGCGGTGGCGCGGTTGAAGACCTGCCGTTGCACCACTTCGAAAGCATGGGCGAAATCGAAACCAAGATCCCTACCGAGGTTCTGGTTTCCGACCGTCGTGAATACGAACTGGCCGAGGAAGGCTTCATCTCCCTGACCATGCGTAAAGGCTCCGACAACGCGGCGTTCTTCTCCGCCAGCTCGGTGCAGAAGCCGAAGTTCTTCGGCATCAGCGCAGAAGGCAAGGCGGCAGAGCTGAACTACAAGCTCGGCACCCAACTGCCGTACATGATGATCGTCAACCGCCTGGCTCACTACTTGAAAGTGCTGCAGCGCGAGCAACTCGGTTCGTGGAAAGAACGTACCGACCTCGAGCTGGAACTCAACAAGTGGATCCGTCAGTACGTCGCCGACCAGGAAAACCCAAGCGCCGAAGTACGTGGCCGTCGTCCGCTGCGCGCTGCGCAAATCATCGTCAGCGACGTTGAAGGCGAGCCAGGCTGGTACCGCGTGAGCTTGAACGTGCGTCCGCACTTCAAGTACATGGGTGCCGATTTCACCCTGTCGCTGGTTGGCAAGCTGGACAAAGAGTAAGAGCGACTCATGGACGGATACGGCAGCCTGTTCGAACGCCTCAACGGCGACGCGCAACTACGCAAGGGCAACAGCCTTGAGGCTTGTGCCATGGCGTCAGTGGCTGCCCATCTGGCCAAAATGCTCAGCACCCGGGCCGGCAGCGTGCAAACGCTGGCCGACTACGGGTTGCCCGATCTCAATGACATGCGCCTGAGCCTGCACGACTCCTTGAGTCAGGCCCGCCTGGCCATCGAAAGCTTCATCGAAGCCTACGAGCCGCGCCTGAGCAACGTGCGTGTCATTTCCCTGCCGCGTGATCACGACCAACTGCGCCTGGCCTTCAGCATCGAAGGCCTGCTGGAAGTTGAAGGATTCAAGCGTCAGGTCAGTTTTTCCGCGCGCCTGGATGGCAGCGGTCAAGTGAAAGTCAACTAAGGAGAACCCCGATGTCTGGCAAGCCTGCTGCACGCTCCACCAGAACATCCGCGCGCGTTCTCCTGATGGAAGGCAATCCAGGTGTTGCCCCGGAGTTTCACGGCGAGATGATTCTATATCCGGGCTCTGAGGGCTGGGAAAGCTGGATCATTCCACAATGCCGTTGAGAAAAGTCATTGCAGGTCTGTCGGTCTACCTGCTGGTCGGTGCGCTGTACGTGGTCGTCCATGATTTTGCTGTTGTTTTTTATAAAGCGCACATGGGTGGTTTTACGGATCGAGGTGTCGGGATTGGCATCACGGCCGAGCTGACGTTTTATTTTTTTATTGTGGTCAATGCGGCTGTTTTTTTTATTCCCGGGCTTTCGGCAAAACTGGTGTCGATCGCGTTGATGGTGAGCGTGATCCTGCTCTATTTCCTGCCGGACAACCCGGTAAGAGCCGTGGTTTACAGCGCCCTGACCAGTGTCATGAGTCTGTTGGCCTTGAGCGTTCGCTGGATGGTCGAACGGCAGATCTCGCGACGTTGGCAGGAAGCGTCGTGAGTTTTTCTTCGGTGGTGAAGTGGGGGCGTAGGGCGTTGCTGTTGCTTGCCGCGGCTGTTGTTGCCTTGGTGGCAGCCGCCTGTTACGTGAAAACGGAGGCCGCGCGGCTTGCTCACGAGTACTCCACGGCTTGGAACGACGCCGGTACTTGCTACATCCAGTCCTACATTCCGCAGTATTCGGCGCTTGGCGTCGCGGGAAGCATTGCGAAGATGTTCACCAGCGAAGCGTTTTTCCGCGTGTATGCCAAAGACGGCACCTTGTTGAAGTCGTCGGAATGGCTGCTGTGGCAGAACGAATTCACCACCGATGAACGCTCGCAGTGGGCAGGGTCTCACGCGATCTATCCGACGGTGTCAGGTTACGAGGGCTGGAATATTCCAGTGTGTGGTTAATCAATGAACAGTCATCACGCCAAGGCCCATTAAGGAGAGCTCAATGTCAGGAAAACCCGCCGCACGCGTATCCGACCCCACTGCTTGCCCGCTCCCCGGCCACGGCACCCACTGGGACTGTTTCCGAAGTTTCGCAACAATAGAATTCATCAAGTGCTGAATTTTCTGTGTGTGATGGCTATCCCGCTGATGTTTGCCGTCGGGGTGTATTACATGATGAGTTCAGGGGTGTGACCTTGGCGTCGGTGGCGGGTCGTTCGGCGGCGAAGCTGTCGCGGGTTTTTCTTGCGCTCGGAGTAAGCGTGGCTATCGGCTTTTTTGTTCTGGTCGCCGATGTGTTTGATCGTGAAGCATATGTATCGAATGTCAGCAAGTCTGGTAGCTATAAAGTCGACGTGGTCAGAGCGGGTCCGATACTGGTGTCGTCCAATCTGATCTATCTCCGATTTATCGATCTTAAGCAGCCCGGGCATATATACCGTACACCCCTGATGTCAAAAACCTCATTGGACATGCGGCCTTATGAGGATGAAAAAGTCGTGGGGATTACCTGGGTTGACTTCGATAAGTCTCGCCGAGTTTTCGTATTGTCCCTTCCAAACTGGAAAGAAAGTTGGGCGAATTTTTTCGTCAGTAACACAGCCTATGAAGTGATACCTAACTAATGGTGCTTTTGTCTCTGATTTTCTCTGGGAACATGAACTCGGAATGAACACCTACGTCCGCGTTGCCATGTGCCTGGTTTTCCACGTCGCAGGATGTGTTGCATACACGTTCCTGAACGACGCTGTGGTCGATGCCTATAAAGCCTTCAATGGCGGCTTCACCACCCGTGGCGTGGGCATCGGTATCGCGCATTACACGTTCATTTATATTTTTTTCGGGGTGAATGTATTGGCCGCCGTTCTCCCCGGCCTGTGGGCCAAGCTCGGTTTGCTCGCGCTGATGGTTGCCTGGATTTTGTTCATGATGGTGCCCCACAACCCGTTGCGTGCGCTGTTCTACACCGTGGCCCAAGGTGGCGTCACGTTGCTGGCGATTCTGCTCACGCAGGTCATTGAACTGCGTTGGCAAATCCGCTTGCTGACGCGGCGCACGTTGCCTGCCGGTCCTGTGCAGGAGGGGGTGGCATGACCCGATCCGGTCGCCTCGCACACCTTCAGCAAACGCAGATTCTGCGTGCCGAAAAAGCCATGGCCGGGGTTGCGCATGAATAGCCGTCGAGTCATCGGTCTGGCCGTGCATGCGTTGGCCTGCGTGATTTATATCCTCATGAACGGCTATGCCGTGGCTGCCTACAAACAGCTGGTCGGCGGGTTGACTTCGCGTGGCGTCGCCATCGGCATGGCGATGTACCTGATTTTCTACTTTTTCGTTGCTGTGAATTTGATTCTGGTCTTCATCCGGCGCCAGGCCCTCCAGTTTGGCCTGGTGATTTTCATGATGCTGGCGATTTTGTTTTACCTGCTGCCGCAGTATCCCGTCCGCGGCCTGGCGTATTGCGCACTCACGGGTGGCCTGACGATTGCCGCCATTTTGCTGACCGGTGCCATCGACAAGGCCTACGCGCGCTTGCGCGGGCAGGCGCAGGTGAAATCGCCAGCGATCCACAGCCGTCGGGCAACGCCGCTTCTGCTGCTGATCACGGCGTTGATCGGCGTGTGCGTATGCACCGTTTTGCTGGCGCTGGGGATTTACGCGGATGCCACAAAGGCCAATGATTCGGCCGTGTCGTATCGCGACACTCAAGGTCACGACGACGGCGGGGTACAGCAATGCGCCTGATGACCCGTTTGAACACGTTGCTCGCCTTCGCCAAGCGCCGACTTTTTCTCGGGCTGACGGCGCTGCTATTGGTGCTGGCGATGTTTGCCACTCCGTTGGTTTCCAACGCCGTGATGTTGCTGATGGAGCGGAGCAACTTCATCCCGGCGCAGTCGTCGATCTGGACCTTTGAACCTTACGAAATCAATCAAGGTTCCACGTCTTACTGGCTCTACGGTGAGGATCGGGTAAATTACTACTCCTTCACCTACACCCCTGAAACCGCTTACCGCCTGATCGCCAAAAACAATCAGTGTGCGGGCTTCGACAAGCGCGACGTGCGCACATGGTGCACACCATGATCGCGTGGCTGCGGGTATGGAAATGGCTCAATCATCTGCTGAGCCTGATCGGTGCGTTGGCCGTCATCGCCGCCGTGATGTTCTGGGTCGGGTCGAGTCGTGATAATGCGAAGCCGGTGTTGCCCGCGTACCCCGATGCGGTATGGCGCGGTGCGGAGGACGGTGGCTACTTCATCGAGATCACCCGCTCGACACCGCCGGACTATTTCGTCCAGGTGCGTGCAGAGGGCGGCAGTCTGGTCACCGAAGGCTGGACGCGCTTCGCTACCCCTGACGGCAAGCCGTTGACGATGAATCGTGTCGGCGGTGCGGACAGCGAATACCTCTTCATCGATTCGTACGTGCCGATTACCCCGAGCAAAGGAGGGCTCGTCCAATGAAGTTCCTCGCTTGCATGATGTCGCTGGCGGCCCTGGCCGGCCTGTTGTTGACGGGCTGCACGACGCAGCTGGTTTATATGAACGACATTTATCTGGTCAACAGCTGCGGCGTACCGCTGCAAGTGCAATCACAGAATTCGACCAACTGGCTGCCGCCGATCGAGCCGCAAATGGTTGCACCGGGCGAGCGCGTCAGCGTGGCCAGCTACCGGTCGTACGGTGAAGACGTCGATGGGCAAGTCAGCTGCCGCTATTCGCTCAGCATCAAAGGGCCTGAACGCACGCGTCTGGTCACTGCCGATGAAATGCGCCAGGCCTTGCACTCCGTCAAACGTGAGAGCGATGGCTTGCAGCGCAGCTGGACTCTCAAGGACGGAGTGTTTTGCCCATGATTGCCGTGTCTGACGAGATGCGCATGTACCTGGCCTTCATCGCCGACAGCGATCTGTTCGGCGGCATCGCGATCTTGAGTTTTCTGCTGATTGTCACGGCGATCAGCAAGCGCCTGCGTCAGTCATGGCTGCATCGGGCGTTGATGTTCATGGTCCTGATTTCGCTGGTTGCCATCGAAATTAGCGGCGGTTACTACGCCTCGTTGCCTCCAGCATGACGGCGCCACAGAACGTGCTCAGTCGCGCGCAACTGGGTTTTTTCATGGGGGCCTTGTGGTGGCCAACGTTGGCAGTGCTGGCGATTTCTTCCTATGACCTGTCGACTGGCGCTTATTCGACGCACGACTCAGCCCAGACCTATTGGCAGTACCCGTTGTGGTGGGGCATTCCCGGGCTGTTGGGGTTTTCGCTGTGGATGTCGCGTGGCGCCAAGCGTCGAACCGAGCAACAAGCAGTGCGGATGGTTTGGATGGCACCTTTGAAATTCGTGCTTTTTTACGGCGTGCCATGGGTGATTTATGGCCTGTGCAGTCTGATTGCCGGGCCGTTTTCGGATGCTTACATGTCCTTCGCCTGGATCATGCTCATACCGTACGTGCTAATCGCCGGTTATTTCTGCGCCGGCGTAACGGTCGCGCTCTACAGGATATTTTTTTGATGAGTTCCATTACCAGGCAGGTAACCCGTGTCGTTTAACCATTACTACCAAAGCGAACTCACCGCTCTGCGCCAACTCGGTCGCCGTTTCGCCGAGCGTAGTCCTGCGTTGGCGCCGTATCTGGGGCAGGCCGGGCGCGATCCGGACGTCGAGCGCTTGCTCGAAGGCTTTGCCTTCCTCACCGGGCGGCTGCGCCAGAAGCTCGATGACGAACTGCCTGAGCTCAGCCATTCGCTGATGCAACTGCTGTGGCCGAACTACATGCGGCCGCTGCCGGCTTTCAGCATTCTGCAGTTCGATCCGTTGAAGCGTTCGGGGCCGGCGTTGAAGGTCGAGCGCGATACGCCGATTGAAAGCGTGCCGATCGAAGACGTGCGCTGCCGCTTCCGCACCTGCTACCCGACCGAAGTGTTGCCGCTGGATCTGGCCGCGCTGAACTACTCGGTGAAGGGCGACGGCTCGCTGCTCAGCCTGCGCCTGGAAATGAGCGCCGACGGCCACCTCGGTGAGCTGGAACTGAGCAAATTGCGCCTGCACTTTGCCGGTGAGCGTTACATCAGTCAGATGCTCTACCTGAGCCTGCTGCGCAACCTCGAAGGCATCGAATTGATCCCGCTCGACGGCGCCGGCAAGCCGATCGATGGCGTCAGCGGCAAGCCGATGGCGTTCAAGATTCCCGGTGACCGGGTCAAACCGGTGGGCTTTGCCGAAGAAGAAGCGTTGATCCCGTATCCGCTGAACACCTTCCGTGGCTATCGCTACCTGCAGGAATACTTCGCCTTCCAGGACAAATTCCTGTTCGTCGACGTCAACGGCCTGGACATCCTCAAGGCACTGCCCGAAGACACGCTCAAGCAGATGCGCGGCCTCGAATTGCGCTTCGACATTCGCAAGAGCGGCATCATGCGCATGCGCCCGACCCTGGATAACGTGAAGCTGTTTTGCACGCCAATTGCCAACCTGTTTGCGCACGACGCACTGCCGATCCGCCTCGATGGCAAGCAGGATGAATACCTGCTGCTGCCGGCGGAATTCGATCTGGAAAACTGCGGCGTGTTCTCCGTGGAAACCGTGACCGGCTGGAAGCCCGGCGGCCTCGGTTATCAGGAATACGTGCCGTTCGAATCGTTCGAGCACGACCCGAGTTTCGACGTGCCCAACAGCCGTCCGCACTACAGCATTCGCCAGCGTTCGTCGCTGTTGCACGACGGCCTCGACACTTACCTGAGCTTCGGCATCCGCCACACCGAAGCCCACGAAACCCTGTCGATCGAGCTGATGTGCACCAACCAGAACCTGCCGCGCAAGCTCAAGCTTGGCGACATCTGCATGGCTTGCGAAGAGACGCCGGAGTTCTTGAGCTTCCGCAACATCACCCCGGCGACGTCCAGTTTCGCGCCACCGCTGAACCGTGACTTCCTGTGGAAGCTGATCAGCAACATGTCGCTTAACTATCTGTCGCTGGCCGACGTCAATGCGTTGAAGGTGATTCTGGAAACCTACGACTTGCCGCGCTACTACGACCAGCACGCAGAGAAGGTCAGCAAACGCCTGCTCGGTGGCCTCAAGCACATCAAGCATCACCACGTCGATCGGTTGCACCGTGGCCTGCCGGTACGCGGTTTGCGCACCGAGCTGACCATCGACCCGGAAGGGTACATCGGCGAGGGCGACCTGTTCGTCTTCGCTTCGGTTCTTAACGAGTTTTTCGCGCTTTACGCCAGTCTCAATTCATTCCATGAACTGCGCGTAAAAAGCACACAGGGAGAGGTGTACCAATGGACACCACGTATGGGCCTTCAGCCCCTGCTTTAAGCGGGCTGACCAAGGTAATACGCGAGTACTCGCTGTTTCAGGCCGTGCTGCTGGTGATCGACCGGCTGCGCGAAGCACACCCGCACCTGAGCGAAGACGATCTGTACGATCAGGTCGAGTTCCAGGCCAACCCGAGCCTGGGCTTTCCGCGCAGCGATGTCGATCGCGTGGAGTTTTTCGAAGAGCACGGGCAGATGCGCGCGCGCATACGTTTCAACCTGATTGGCCTGGTGGGCTCGGGTTCGCCGTTGCCGGCGTTCTACGGCGAACAAGCCCTGGGCGACAGCGAAGACGGCAACCCGACGCGCAACTTCCTCGACCTGTTCCACCATCGCCTGCAACGGCTGATGCTGCCGATCTGGCGCAAGTACCGCTATCGCGCGAGCTTCCAGAGTGGCGCGCTCGACCCGTTCTCGTCGCAGCTGTTTGCGCTGATCGGCCTGGGCGGCGACGAGATCCGCAAGGCCAAGGAACTCAACTGGAAACGCCTGCTGCCGTACCTCGGTCTGCTCAGCCTGCGGGCGCACTCGGCGGCGCTGATCGAAGCCGTGCTGCGTTACTACTTCAAGCACGAAGACCTGGTCATCGAGCAGTGCATCGAGCGCCGCGTGGAGATTCTCCACGAGCAGCGCAATCGTTTGGGCCGCGCCAACAGCATGCTCGGAGAAGACCTCGTGCTCGGTGAACACGTGCGCGACCGCAGCGGCAAATTCCGCATCCACATCACCCAGCTCGACTGGCAGCGATTCCATGAATTCCTGCCGATCGGTTTCGGTTACCAGCCGCTCTGCGCGCTGGTGCGGTTCACCCTGCGTGACCCGCTTGATTACGACATCCGCCTGGTGTTGCGCCAGGAAGAAATCCGCGAACTGCGCATCGGTGAGCAGAACGCCTGTCGCCTCGGCTGGACCAGTTGGCTGGGCCGCGAGAAGGCGGACGGCGTGGTGACCCTGGGCAGCAAAATTCATTAAGGACGTGAGCCATGATCAACGTAGACCTGCAACAACTCATCCAGGCGCTGGACGCCGAAACCCGTCGTGATCTGGAACGTTCGGCCGAGCGTTGCGTCGCCCGTGGCGGCAGCAAGATCCTCGTCGAAGACCTGATGCTCGGCCTGCTCGAGCGCCCGAACGGTTTGCTCACGCGCGCGTTGCAAGATGCCGACGTCGACGCCGGTGAACTCAGCGCCGCGCTGCAATCGCGGGTCGAGCACAGCGCTTCGCGCAACCCGGTGTTCGCCCCGGAACTGGTGCAGTGGCTGCAAGACGCGCTGCTGGTGGCCAACCTCGAATTGGGCCAGACCCAGGTCGAAGACGCCGCGCTGATTCTCGCGCTGCTGCGCAACCCGATGCGCTACGCCGGCAGCCGTTATCAGCCGCTGCTCGCCAAGCTGAACATCGATCGCCTGAAAGAATTTGCCCTGTCGCAAAAAGAGCAACCAACGGCCAATGGCAAACCGGCCGCGCAGGGCGAATCGCTGTTGCAGCGCTTCACCCACAACCTGACCCAACAGGCCCGCGACGGCAAACTCGACCCGGTGCTGTGCCGTGACGGCGCGATCCGCCAGATGGTCGACATCCTCGCCCGTCGCCGCAAGAACAACCCGATCGTGGTCGGTGAAGCCGGTGTCGGTAAGACCGCGATCGTTGAAGGCCTGGCGTCGCGCATCGCTGCCGGTGAAGTGCCGCAAGTGCTCAAAGGCGTCGAGCTGCTGTCGCTGGACATGGGCCTGTTGCAGGCCGGCGCGAGCGTCAAAGGTGAGTTCGAGCGTCGCCTCAAAGGCGTGATCGACGAAGTCAAAGCCTCGCCGAAACCGATCATTCTGTTCATCGACGAAGCCCACACCTTGATCGGCGCGGGCGGCAATGCCGGCGGTTCCGACGCGGCCAACCTGCTGAAACCGGCACTGGCGCGGGGCGAGCTGCGCACCATCGCCGCCACCACGTGGGCCGAGTACAAGAAATACTTCGAGAAAGACCCGGCTCTGGCCCGTCGTTTCCAACCGGTGCAACTGCACGAACCGACCGTCAGCGAAGCGGTGACCATCCTCCGTGGCCTGGCCCAGGTGTACGAGAAGAGCCACGGCATCTACCTGCGTGATGACGCGGTGGTTTCCGCTGCCGAATTGTCCGCGCGTTATCTGGCCGGTCGGCAGCTGCCGGACAAAGCCGTTGATGTGCTCGACACCGCTTGTGCCCGCGTGCGCATCAGCCTCGCCGCTGCTCCGGAAAGTCTTGAGCGCCTGCGTGGCGAACTGGCTGAAGGTGGCCGTCAGCGTCAGGCCCTGCGCCGCGATGCCGAAGCTGGCTTGCTGATCGACCACGAAGCACTCGATGCGCTGGAAGCGCGTCTCGACGAAGCCGAAGACGAGATGGTCGCACTGGAAACCCAGTGGACCGAACAGAAAGCCTTGGCCGAGCGCCTGCTGGAACTGCGTCAGCAACTGGCCAAGGCCCGCGAAGCGGCCGCCGTGGAGCCGGTGGTCACCGTTGAGGAAGACGCCGAAGGCACCGTGATCGAAACCGTTGCCGCTGAGGTTGAAGAAGGCCAGAGCGTCGAAGCGCTGGAAGCCCTGCTCAACGAAACCCACTGCGCACTGACCGCCGCGCAGGTCAAAGAGCGTCTGGTCAGCTTTGAAGTGTGCCCGCGTCTGGTTGCCGAAGTGATCAGCGCCTGGACCGGTGTGCCGTTGGCGCAACTGGCCCGCGAACACAACGCCAAAGTCGCCAGCTTCGCCACCGACCTGCGCGCGCGCATTCGTGGTCAGGAACAAGCCGTGCACGCACTGGATCGCTCGATGCGCGCCACCGCTGCCGGCCTGAACAAACCTGATGCGCCGGTCGGTGTGTTCCTGCTGGTCGGCCCGAGCGGCGTCGGTAAAACCGAAACTGCGCTGGCCCTCGCAGACCTGCTGTACGGCGGCGATCGTTTCATCACCACCATCAACATGTCCGAGTTCCAGGAGAAGCACACCGTTTCCCGCCTGATCGGTGCACCGCCAGGCTACGTCGGTTACGGCGAGGGCGGCATGCTCACCGAAGCCGTGCGCCAGAAGCCGTACTCGGTGGTGCTGCTCGATGAAGTCGAGAAGGCTGACCCTGACGTGCTCAACCTGTTCTACCAAATCTTCGACAAAGGCGTGGCCAACGACGGCGAAGGTCGCGAGATCGACTTCCGCAACACGTTGATCCTGATGACCTCGAACCTCGGCAGCGACCGCATCAGCGACCTCTGTGAAAACGGCGCGCGGCCAACCGCCGAAGTGCTCGAAGAAACCATTCGCCCGGTGCTCAGTAAACACTTCAAACCGGCGCTGCTGGCGCGGATGAAAGTGGTGCCGTACTACCCGGTCGGCGGCCCGGTGCTGCGCGAACTGATCGAGATCAAGCTCGGTCGTCTCGGCGAACGCCTCAACCGTCGTCAGCTGGATTTCAGCTGGTGCCAGAACCTCGTCGATCATTTGTCCGAGCGTTGCACGCAAAGCGAAAGCGGCGCGCGCCTGATCGATCACTTGCTCGATCAGCACGTGCTGCCGCTGGTAGCGGATCGTCTGCTCGACGCGATGGCCACCGGTGAAAGCCTCAAGCGTGTGCATGCCACGCTCGACGGCGACGCCAGCGTGACGTGCGAGTTCGCCTGAGGTGGGCGTGATGTTCACTCAAGTGCCGCAGCCGCTGGTCTATGCCGAAGCGTTGCTGGCGCAGTTCGCCAGTCTGTCGCGTGCGGCAGACGGCGCTGCGCTCTTGGGTGACTTCGTGCGTGGGCTGGCC
This sequence comes from Pseudomonas sp. PB103, assembly GCF_009764635.1. Classification (NCBI taxonomy): domain Bacteria; kingdom Pseudomonadati; phylum Pseudomonadota; class Gammaproteobacteria; order Pseudomonadales; family Pseudomonadaceae; genus Pseudomonas; species Pseudomonas sp. PB103. The sequence goes on from NZ_RWIL01000176.1 coordinate 84,641, forward strand.
GAGTTGAGCGGCTGCGAATTGACGCAGCTGTATCTTCTCGACGCTACCCACACCTGCCTGGGGATGAACGCCGAGTACCTCGATGGCGCCCTGCAACCGCGTGAAGCGGCGAGCCTGCCTGCCGATTACAACGGTGAGCAATTGCTGCAATTCGCCCTGTGCCAGAACCGCGTGGTGTGCCTCGACGACCTCGGCGGCAGCCTGCACGAAACCAGTTTCCTGCCGGCCGCCACGCGCGCCTGGCAATCGTTGCTGTGCGTGCCGCTGGTTAACCAGCACAAGGCGGTTGAAGGCTTGCTGCTGTGCGCCAGCCATCGCCGCGTCGATTTGCAGGGTTTCGCCGATTCGCTCGGGCAACTTGGCTCGTTCGTGCTGGGGCAGTTGCACTTGCTGCAACGCCTGCGTCAGCCGATGGATGTGGTCGCGCCGACGTCGCGCAGTGTGGCCAATGTCAGCGGTTATGGCCTGATCGGTAAAAGTGCGGCGATGCGTCAGACCTACTCGCTGATCAGCAAGGTCTTGCACAGCCCGTATACCGTGCTGCTGCGCGGTGAAACCGGCACCGGCAAGGAAGTTGTGGCGCGGGCGATTCACGATTGCGGCCCGCGTCGATCCCAGGCATTCATCGTGCAGAACTGCGCGGCGTTCCCGGAAAACCTGCTGGAAAGCGAACTGTTCGGCTACCGCAAAGGCGCCTTCACCGGCGCCGATCGCGACCGTGCCGGGCTGTTCGACGCGGCCAATGGCGGCACGTTGTTGCTCGATGAGATCGGCGACATGCCGTTGTCGTTGCAGGCGAAATTGCTGCGCGTATTGCAAGAAGGCGAGATTCGTCCGCTGGGTTCCAACGACACCCACAAGATCGATGTACGCATCATCGCCGCCACGCACCGTGATTTGTCGGTGCTGGTCAGCGAGGGCAAATTCCGCGAGGACTTGTACTACCGCCTCGCGCAATTCCCGATCGAGTTGCCGGCGCTGCGTCACCGTGAAAGCGACATTCTCGAACTGGCCCGGCATTTCGCCGAAAAGGCCTGTTCGTTTTTGCAGCGCGACCCGGTGCGCTGGTCGGATGCGGCGCTGGAGCATCTGTCTGGCTACAACTTCCCCGGCAACGTCCGCGAACTCAAAGGCCTGGTCGAACGCGCGGTGTTGTTGTGCGAGGGCGGCGAGTTGCTGGACGAGCATTTTTCCCTGCGCATGGAGGCGATGGCCGACGACAACAGTGGCCTGAACCTGCGTGAACGCCTGGAGAAAGTCGAACGCAGCCTGCTGCTCGATTGCCTGCGCAAGAACGACGGCAACCAGACCCTCGCCGCCCGCGAACTGGGCCTGCCACGCCGCACGCTGCTGTATCGCCTCGGTCGCCTGAATATCAATTTGGGTGACTTTGATGGTTGAGCAGAAAGTGATCGCTGCATCCAACAATATCCCTGTGGGCAGTGAAACCCCTGTGATCAGTGAACCCCCTGTGGCGAGGGGATTTATCCCCGATCGGCTGCGCAGCAGTCGTAGTCCGGCAAACGCGGTTTCCCTGCAGAAACCGGGTCACAGGTTTTGGGGGCGCTGCGCACCCCAGCGGGGCGGTGCGACGTTTCGCCAAGTCCCCTCACCACAGGGGATCAACATTCCTCCAAAAAGTGGCTGGAGGCTGCGATCTAGAGCCTCCCATGCCAATGAATTCGCTAATAATGGCGCCGCCCGCAAGGGTCGGCGCTTTGTGCTTTGTCTACCCCTGGAGACCCTCTGATGTCTGTTCGTCACTGGCACGCTGTCCTGCTGACCCTTGTCGTTCTATGCGGCCTTGCAGGCTGTAGCGGCAATTACAAATTCAACGATACCGACTATCGCCCGTTGGGTGATCCGCAAGCGGTCAATCGCGGCAAGTGACCGCAAGGAGCATCAAACATGGAATTGGTTTTCGAAATGCTGAACACCAAGCAGTTCGTGCCCACCGAGCTGTGCCAGCGGACCTTCAAACAGGCCGGTGGCGTGATCGGGCGGGGCGAGGACTGCGACTGGATCATTCCTGACCGCAAGCGTCACCTGTCCAACCACCACGCGATTGTCAGCTTTCGCGAAGGCGTGTTTTTCCTCACGGACACCAGCAGCAACGGTGTTCAGGACGGTGAAAGCGGCGCACGTCTGAGCAAGGGCGAGCCAGTGCGCATCGAACACGGCAGCACCTACGTGCTGGGCGACTTCGAGATCCGTGCTCGGCTGGTGCGTGACCCGGCGGCGTTCGACGGTGAAGCCGGGCGACCGCGCGCGGCCGGCAGCATCATCCCCGATGACGCCTTCCTCGACCTCGACCCGCTCAATGCGCTCGAACAGCAAGAACGCGTCTACTCGGAAATCGACGAATTGCTGGCGCCGAACACCGCGCCCGAGGACAGCCGTCAGCGCGCCGACTACGCGCGTATCGACATGGAAAGCCTGATGGTGCCGGAGCTGATCAGCGCCCCCGTCGAGCCTGAGCCTGCGCCCGCGCCGAAAGCCGTTGAGCGCCAGAGCGAAGGTTTCTGGGAGCACTTCGGTGCGGCACTGGGGGTCGACGTCAAAGGCCTCAGCCACGACGAGCGCGAAGCCCTGGCGCTGAACGCTGCGCGCTTGTTGCGTCAGAGCGTCGGCGGTTTGCAGCAGAGTCTGCGTACCCGTTCGGAGCTTAAAAACGAACTGCGTCTGGCCCAGACCACCGTGCAAGGCACCAACAAGAATCCGCTGAAATTCGCCGTTGATCCGAGCGAAGCCCTGCAGATTCTGTTGCAGCCAAGCAAGCCAGGCCACCTGCCGGCCGAGCAAGCCATCTCCCGCGCGTTCCGCGATTTGCAGGCGCACCAAGTGGCCTTGCTGACCGCCAGCCGCGCCGCCGTGCGCGGCACGCTGGAGCACTTCTCGCCGGAGCAGCTGACCCTGCGTTTCGAGCGCGACAACAAGCCGTTGATCGCCACGTCGGGCGGGCGCTGGAGAGCGTTCGGCCGTTACCACCAGGCGCTGCGCCAGGACGATGACTGGAGCGAACGCCTGTTGGCCCGCGACTTCGCCCAGGCCTACGAAGAACAGATCCGCCTGATCTCCACCCTCCACACCGACCACCAAGGATGATGCGCATGTCTCGCCGCTCGACCGCTTTTTTCAAGACGCTGACTGCGCTCACCGTGCTGGTGTTGCTCGCCGGTTGCTCGTCGCTGTCGCCGTACTCGAAAGTGACCAAGATCAACCTGAAACTGACCGGCAGCGATCAGTTGAACCCGGACCTCAACGGGCGGCCATCGCCGATCGTCGTGCGCCTGTTCGAACTCAAGCACCCGGTGACCTTCGAGAACGCTGACTTCTTCAGCCTTTACGAGCGCGCCAAGGAATCCCTCAACCCGGATCTGGTGGCCAGCGAAGAACTCGAACTGCGCCCGGGCGAAACCGTGGAACTGAAACTCAAGGTGGAAGAGGGCAGCAGTTATGTCGGCGTTCTCGCCGCTTACCGCGATTTGCCGGAAACCCAATGGCGCCACACGGTGCAGATCACGCCACTGGAAGTCACCGAAGTCGATCTGACCCTGGACCAGACCGGCATCCGTAACACTAATCAAGTGCTCGCCAAGGCGGATGACTGACCATGAATACCCATAAAGTCATTTGGCAGGAAGGCATGCTGCTGCGTCCGCAGCACTTCCAGCACAACGATCGCTATTACGATCACCAGATGAAAACCCGCACTCAGTTGCTGGGCGGTTACACCTGGGGTTTCCTCAATCTGGAGATCGACCTGCAGTTCCTCAACATGGGCAAACTGGTGATCAGTGCCGCCTCGGGGATTCTGCCGGACGGCAGCCTGTTCGAACTCGGTGGCAACACCGAACCGCTGGCGCTGGACGTGCCGCCGAACACCGGCAACACGCCGATCTACCTGGCGCTGCCGCTGGTCACCGGTAACCACATCGAGTCGCGCCGTCCGGAGCAGTCCGACGTGCTCGCGCGCTATACCGCGTACGACGCCGAAGTAGCCGACTCCAACGCCGGCGATGATTCCGCCAGCCAGGTCAGCTGTGGTCGCCCGGACTTCAAACTGTTGCTCGGCGAGCAGCAGAGCGATCAGGCCTACGTGAAACTGAAGATCTGCGACGTGCTCGACACCACGCCCGACGGCGTGATCAGCCTCGATCCGGATTTCGTCCCGACCTACATTCAGGCCCACGCCTCCAGCTACCTGCTGTCGTGCCTGAAAGAAGTCATCAGCATGCTCAACCACCGTGGTGACACGATTGCCGAGCGGATTCGCTCCAACGGCAAGGTCGGCGGCGCTGAGGTTGGCGACTTCATGATGCTGCAACTGATCAACCGCACCGAGCTGCTGCTGCGTCACTATCTGGGGCTGGAGCAGGTTCACCCGGAAGAGTTGTACCGCACGCTGTTGACCATGCTCGGCGACCTGGCGACTTTCTCTGGCGACAGCAAACGTCCGCGTCTGGACAGCCGCTACTCGCACGCCGACCAGGGCGCGAGCTTCCGCAAACTGATGGACGCGATTCGTCAGGTGCTGTCGATGGTGCTGGAACAGCACGCCATCGAGCTGATCCTGCAAGCGCGTCAGTACGGCATCATCGTGTCGCCGTTGCACGACCACAAACTGCTCGGCTCGGCTTCGTTCGTGCTGGCGGCCAGTGCCAACTGCGACTCCGAAGAACTGCGCCACCGCTTGCCGGCGCACCTCAAGGTCGGCCCGGTGGAGCGTATCCGCCAACTGGTCAACCTGCACCTGCCGGGGATCAAGGTCAAACCGTTGCCCGTGGCCCCACGGCAGATCGCGTTCCACTCGAACAAAACCTATTTCATCCTCGAACTCAGTTCCGAAGACCTGGCGCAACTCGAGCGCTCCGGCGGCTTCGCGTTCCACGTGTCCGGCGAATTCGCCGAGCTTGAACTGAAATTCTGGGCCATCAGGAACTGACCGACATGATCAAGGACATGGAACACAACCAGGACGACAAAACCGTCCTGCTCGACCGTCAGGGCCACGGCCCGGCGTCGAGTCCGCTGACCGATTTCGCCGCGCCGCCGCGTTTCGAGCAACTGGAAGAACGGATGATCTACGCCGCGCGCCTGCGCCCGGCCGAAGCGTTCAACATCAGCCTCAATTCGCTGGTGGCGGCGTCCTCCGAACTGCTCTCGGAAGTGGTGCGCCTCAAGCACAGCGAAACCCGCGAAGATTTGTACGCGCTCAACGAGCGCCTGACCGCCGGGCTCAAGCTGTTTGAAGTGCGCGCCCTGCACAACGGCGCCGAAAGCAGCCAGGTGATGGCCGCGCGTTACGTGCTCTGCACCGTGGTCGACGAAGCCGTCGTGACCACGCCGTGGGGCAACGAAAGCGAATGGTCGCAGATGAGCCTTTTGAGCAGCTTCCACAACGAAACCTTCGGTGGCGAGAAGTTCTTCCAGTTGCTCGATCGGCTGTCGAAGAACCCGGTCAAGCACCTGCCGATGCTCGAGCTGATGTACCTGTGCCTGTCCCTCGGTTTCGAGGGCAAGTACCGCGTACAGGCACGCGGCATGCTCGAACTCGAAGGCATCCGCGACGCCTTGTACCGGCAGATCCGTCAGTTGCGTGGCGACGTGCCGCGCGAGTTGTCGCCGCATTGGGAAGGCTTGAACGATCAGCGCCGCAACCTGGTGCGCATCGTGCCGGCGTGGATGGTGGTGTTGTTCACCTTCGTCTGCCTGGTGGTGATGTATTCGGGCTTCGCCTGGGTCTTGGGCGAGCAGCGCGACACCGTACTGCAACCATATCAGCCGCTTGATCCGGCCGCGGTCCAGCCGCAGTCGCAGCCGTAAACAGGGACGTGTGATGAAAAAGTTTTTCAAGAAAGTCGGCGCCTTCCTGCGCCAGACCTGGGTCTGGACCCTGCTGCTGGTGCTGTTCGTGGCGCTGCTGGTGTGGTTCGTCGGCCCGTTGTTGGCGGTTGATGACTACAAGTTCTGGGAAGGTTCGACCTCCCGTCTGTTGACCATCAGCGTGCTGTTCCTGATCTGGGGCCTGACCATGGTCTTCGTCAGCTGGCGCGCGGGCATCCGCAAGAAAGCCGATGAAGAATCCGAGGACGGTCAGGATCGCATCCGCCGCGAAGAGCAGATCGACGAAGAACAGAAAGAGTTGAAGGCGCGCTTCAAGGACGCGCTGAAAACCCTGAAGACCTCGAGCCTGTATCGCGGCCGCAGCGAACGCTGGCGCAGCGACTTGCCGTGGTACCTGTTGATCGGCCCGCAGGCCTCGGGCAAGACCAGCCTGCTGGACTTTTCCGGTCTGGAATTCCCGATCAACAAGATCGACCGCAAGCTGACCCGCGACACCCTCGGCACCCGTCATTGCGACTGGTACTTCGCCGATCACGGTGTGCTGATCGACACCGCCGGCCGTTACCTGACGCAGCCGGACGCCGAAGTCGACGGCAGCGCCTGGACCACCTTGCTGGAACTGTTGCGCAAGCGTCGTCGTGGCCGTCCGTTGAACGGCGTGCTGGTGGCCATTCCGGTGGAAACCCTGCTCGGCGGCAGCGAACAAGACATCGACACCCTGGCGCGCCAGGTACGTGCCCGTCTGCAAGACGTGCATCAGAAACTGCACGTCGACGTGCCGGTGTATCTGGTGCTGAGCAAGGCTGACAAGCTGCTGGGCTTCGACGAGTTCTTCGATCAACTGACCCGCGAAGAAAGCGATCAGGTGCTCGGTACCAGTTTCCGCAAGGATCAGGTCGGCACCGACGTGGCCGTGCTGCGCAACGAGTTCGAAGAACTGCTGCGTCGCCTCAACAGCCAAGTGATCATGCGCATGCACTCCGAGCGTGACACGCAGCGCCGTGGCCGCATCCTCGACTTCCCGCATCAACTGGGGCAGATCGGCGAGCGCATGTGCCTGTTCGTCGACATGGCGTTCACCGGCAACCGTTATCAGCGTGCTACGCAACTGCGCGGTTTCTACCTGACCAGTGCACCGCACCTGACCCAGGAAATGGATGCGAGCACCGCCGGCATCGGCGCCAACCTCGGCATCAGTGCCGGCGTGTTGCCGACCTTGCGCAGCGGCCGTTCGCGGTTCATTCATCACTTGCTCAGCCGGGTGATTTTCCCTGAAGCCGATCTGGCCGGTCTCGACAAGCGCGAGCGCAGCCGCATCCATTGGGGGCAACGTGCGTTGTACGTCGGCGCACTGGCGGCACTGGCGTTGTTCGGCATGCTCTGGGCCGGCGGTTTCTCGGCCAACTACGAGCGTCTGGAAAACCTGCGCAACCTCGCGCAAAACTGGACGCAGCAGCGCTCGGCCTTGTCGCCGCGCGATGATGCGATGGGCGCGCTGAAAACCCTCGACACCAGCTATGCCGCGACCCAGGCCTTCCCGAAAAAAGGTGATGTCTCGTACCTTGAGCGCGGCGGTCTGTATCAGGGTGAAACGGTTAATCCGGTGGTCAAAGAAGCTTACGAGCGCGAGCTTGAGAAGCAACTGCTGCCACGCGTCGCGACGATGCTCGAAGGGCAGATCCGCGCCAACATGAAGGACCGCGAAAAGCTGCTCAACAGCCTGCGCGCCTACCTGATGCTGAATATGAAAGACCGTCGCGACGCCGCTTGGCTGAAGGACTGGGTCGCCACTGACTGGTCGACGCGCTACACCGGCAACACCGCGGTGCAGAACGGTCTGAACACTCACCTCGAACGCCTGCTGAAGCTGCCGTTTATCTACCCGCTGAACGACCAGTTGGTCACGCAGGCGCGTCAGGTATTGCGCAGCGAATCGCTGGCCACCGTGGTTTATCGCATGCTCCGCGAGCAGGCGCGCAACTTGCCGGAATACCGTTTCAGCCAACACCTCGGCCCGCAAGGCTCGCTGTTTATCGGCACCGAATACGTGATCCCGGGCTTCTACACGCAAACCGGTTATCAGCAGTACTTCTCGGTGCAGGGTTCGGCGCTGGTCACCGACATCCTGCGTGACAACTGGGTGCTGGGCGAAGGTGCGGGCATCAGCGACATGGACCTGCGTCGCCTGATGGTCGAACTGGAGCAGCTGTATTTCCGCGACTACGCCAACTACTGGAGCGAAGCCGTTGGCCAGGTGGCGTTGCCGCCGATCAGCGACGCCGGTGAAGGCGCCGAACAACTGGCGGGGCTGACTTCGGCCAACTCGCCGGTGCTCGCATTGCTCACCGAAGTGCGTGAAAACACCCGCTTCCCGGCTGCTGCCGATCCGGTCGATGAAGCCGGTGATGCCGCCGATGCACTGGCGGGGCAGAAGGGCAAACTGGGTAAAGTCGGCAAACTGGCGTCTGCCGTGGCGGACAAGGCTTCGGCCCTGAACGTCGCCAAGAGCCTGCCGGACACCGCGAAGAAGTCGCTGCAACGTCGCTTCGAACCGCTGCATCGTTTGCTCGATGACAACAACGGTCCGGGCGCCGACCTGACGCCGGCTTTCAACGCGCTCAACGACCTGCAACTGCAACTGTCCGGTCTGGCCCGTTCCAGCACGCCGGAACAAGCCGCGTTCGAACTGGCGAAAACCCGCATGAGCGGCCAGCGTGATGCGCTGACCAACCTGCGCACCGCTTCCGGTCGCCTGCCGCGTCCACTGAGCGTGTGGTTCAACGTGCTGGCCGAAGACTCCTGGCGTCTGGTGCTCAACGATGCTTACCAATACCTCAACGGTCGTTATCAGAACGAACTGTACAGCGTGTATGGCAAGACCATCAGCAAGCGTTATCCGTTCAGCGCCAGCAGCACCAGCGACGTGGCGATCAGCGACTTCCGCGAGTTCTTCAAGGCGCAAGGCACCGTTGACCGCTTCTTCGACAGCTACATGCGTCCGTTCGTCAGCGGCGATCCGGGCAACTACCGCATGCGCAGCATCGACGGTCACAGCCTGCCGGTGTCCAAGGTCTACCTCGATCAGATGGCGGCGGCGTTGACGATTCGTCAGAGCTTCTTCTCGATCAACCCGGCCGAACCGACCGTGCAGTTCAAACTGGAGCCGTACACCCTCGACCCGGCCGTCAGCCGTTCCGAGTTCAAGTTCGGCGACAAGACCATGGAATACCGTCACGGCCCGATCCTGCCAATGTCGTTCAAGTGGCCGACCGAGGCTGAAGACGGTCGTACCAGCCTGGTCATGGACAAAATGGCCGGCCGCCCGATCGGTATCGAGAAGAACTCCGGCCCATGGTCGCTGTTCCGTCTGTTCGACCTGATGCAGACCGAGTACCTGACCGGTCGCGACGTGCTGGTGCTGAAAGCTGACGTAGGCGGCCTGCGCGCCAACTACCTGCTGACCAGCCAGCGCACGCCGAACCCGTTCGACATGGGCGTGCTGCGCACCTTCCGTATGCCGGTGCAGCTCTGATGCTGGTGGCCAGTCCCTGGCGCAGCGCGGCGCGTACCGACCCGGGCAAGGTGCGGGCGCGCAACGAAGATGCCTTCCTCGACCATCCGCAGCAGGGGCTGTGGGTGGTCGCGGACGGCATGGGCGGTCATCAGGGTGGCGACGTCGCCAGCCAGTTGATCGTCGCCAGCCTGGCTGAACTGCCGGCACACGACGAGTTCGACGAACGCCTCAAAGCCATTCGCCAGTGCCTGCACTGGCTGAACCGGCGTTTGGGGCAGGAGTTGACCGTCACTGCCGGCCGTCACGACAGCATCATGGGCAGCACCGTCGTGGCGCTGCTGGTGGAAGGCAATCGCGCGGCCTGCATCTGGGCCGGCGACAGCCGCTGCTACCTGTGGCGCGGCCAGCGTCTGTACCAACTGTCCAAAGACCATTCGCTGCAACAGCAACTGATCGACGAGCAACAAATGAGCGTCGAACAGGCGGCAGCGCACCCGTCGGCTCAGGCGTTGACCCGAGCCGTCGGCGCCGCCGAACAACTGACCCTGGATGTCCTCGAACTCGAGGTCTATCCGGGCGATGCGTTTTTGCTCTGCAGCGATGGTTTGTATCAAGGCCTGAGCAGCGATGCCCTCGGCAACGCCCTCAGCCTCAGCGCGCCGCACGTGGCGCTGGAACGTTTGTTCGACGGTGCCCTGCGGGGCGCCGCTCGGGACAATTTGACTGCCGTGGTAATCCGCCAATGAGTGAAATCGAATCACCCATCGATGACGTGCTGATGAGCGAAGAACAGGCCAACAACCTGACCTACTTCGCCTTCGCCAAAGCCCATAACGCGGAACCCGCGCTGGCCCCGACCAAGGCCAGCATCGGCGCGTTGCCGGACGTGCTGGCCGGCCGTTATCGCCTCGAGCGCCTGCTCGGGGCAGGCGGCATGGGCGCTGTATACCGGGCGAGGGATCTGCTGCACGAACAGTTCGGCGATCCCGACCCTTACATCGCGCTGAAAATCCTCAGCGAAGAATTTGCCGAATCGCCGGACGCCAGTGCCTTGCTCTACAGCGAGTTCGCCCTGACCCGACGCCTGCGCCACGACAACGTTGTGCGCGCACACACCTTTGAAGTCGACACCGATTGCCAGCGGGCCTTCATCACCATGGAATACATGCGTGGCCTGACCCTGGACAAATTGCTCTGCGAGCGGCCCCTCGGCCTGCCGTGGAAAGAACTGCGCGACATCGTCCTGCCGCTGCTCGACACGCTGGCCTACGCCCACCGTCGCGGCGTGCTGCACGGCGACATGAAACCGAGCAACGTCATGCTCAGCGAAGACGGCTTGCGCCTGTTCGACTTCGGTCTCGGCCAGGCAGAAGAGGGCACCTTGCCCGGCCTGCCGCACCTGAGCCGCGAGCGCTTCAACGCCTGGACGCCAGGCTACGCCGCCCCCGAACTGCTTGAAGGCCAACCGTTGTCGGCCAGCGCAGACGTCTACGGCGTGGCCTGCGTGATCTATGAATTGGCGGGCGGCAAACACCCGTTCCGCCGCTTGCCCTCGACCCAGGCCCGCGACGAGCACCTGGAGCGCGAGCTGCAAGCCCCGGCAAACCTGCCGAAACACTGCTGGCCTGCGCTGCAAACAGCGCTGAGCTTCCACGCGGCGGAACGCGCCATCACTGCCACTCAATTGCGTGACGCCATGGGCGCCACCTCGTCCTGGCTGCAACGTCTGCGACTTCGGGCATAACGGATGACATTCGAACAGGGAACACACAATGTTCAACTCAGCTAACGAGACCCACTTCAGCCTGACGGTCGAAGACTATGTCGGCGACCTGCAAGTGCTGTCGTTCACCGGCACCGAAGGCATCAGCCAGCCGTTTCGCTTCGACCTCGAACTGGTCAGCGAAAACCCGGATCTGGACCTGGAAAAGCTCCTGCACAAACAGGCTTTCCTCGCCTTCGATCCGCAGGGCTCCGGCATTCACGGGCAGATCTATCGCGTCGCCCAGGGCGATGCCGGCAAGCGCCTGACCCGCTACAAAGTGTCGCTGGTGCCGCAACTGCAGTACCTGCATCACCGCACCAACCAACGCATCTACCAGCAGATGTCGGCGCCGAAAATCATCGCGCTGATCCTCGAAGAACACGGCATCAAGGGCAACGCCTACAACTTCCAGTTGAGCCAGCCGTGCCCGGATCGCGACTACTGCGTGCAGTACGACGAAACCGACCTGCATTTCGTCCAGCGCCTGTGCGAAGAGGAAGGCATCCACTACCACTTCCAGCACACCCCGAAAGGCCACCTGCTGGTGTTCGGCGACGACCAGACCGTGTTCCCCAAACTCGGCCAGCCGACCGCTTACATTCAGGGCAGCGGCATGGTGGCTGACGAGCCGGTGATCAAAGGCTTCCGCCTGCGCCTGGAGACCCGCACCAGCCGCGTCACCCGCCGCGACTACGACTTCGAAAAACCGCGTCTGCAAATGGAAGCGGCCTACAAACCGGACGCCGCTCCCGATAGCCAAAGCGCCGAACCGGATCTGGAAGACTACGACTACCCCGGTCGCTTCATCGACCGCGCGCGCGGCAAGTTCCTCAGCCAGCGCGCCCTCGAACGCCACCGCGCCGACTACCGTCAGGCCGAAGGTCGCGGCGACCAGACCCGTCTGGTCAGCGGCCACTTCATGGAAATGTCCGACCACCCGCGCAGCGAGTGGAACGACCTGTGGCTGCTCACCGAAATCTTCCACGAAGGCAAACAACCGCAAGTCCTCGAAGAAGGCGTGACCAGCGACACCACCGACAACAAGGACGACTTCCACCAGGGCTACCGCAACACCTTCCTCGGCACCCCGTGGGACGTGTTCTACCGCCCGGCCCTCGAACACCCGAAACCGCGCGTACTCGGCAGCCAGACCGCCCACGTCACCGGCCCCGCCGGTGAAGAAATCCACTGCGACCAGTACGGCCGCATCAAGGTGCAATTCCACTGGGACCGCGAAGGCCAGGCCGACGACAAAACCAGCTGCTGGCTGCGCGTTTCCAGCTCCTGGGCCGGCGACCGCTACGGCGCCATCAGCATCCCGCGCGTCGGCATGGAAGTCCTCGTCACCTTCCTCGAAGGCGACCCCGACCAACCACTGGTTACCGGCTGCCTGTACCACAAGGAAAACCCGGTGCCCTACGCCTTGCCGGCGAACAAGACGCGCAGCGTGTTCAAAACCCTCAGCTCACCGGGGGGCGGCGGGTACAACGAGCTGCGCATCGAAGACAAGAAAGGCGCGGAGCAAATCTACATCCACGCCCAGCGCGACTGGGATGAAAACGTTGAGCGCGACCAGAAGATTCGGGTCGGCAACGAACGCCACGACACCGTTGAGAAAAATACCTACACCGAACTCAAGGCCGAAGAACACCGCACCACGGTGTCCGACCGCAAGGTTGAAACGCGAATCGATGATCACCTGACAGTTGGGCAGAACCAGCACATCAAACTGGGGACTGCGCAACTGACCAGCGCCGGGAAAGAGATCCATCTCAAGGCTGGGGACAAGATCGTTATTGAAGCGGGGACGGAGCTGACCATTCTTGGGGGTGGGAGCTTTATCAAGCTCGATGGCGGTGGTGTGACGGTGGTTGGGCCGGTGGTGAAGATTAATGCCGGTGGGGCGCCTGGGAATGGGACCGGGATCGGGATTAAACCGCCGGTGCTGCCGGGGGCGGCGGATAAGGATAAGGCGGGGAGTTTGATGGATCAGGCGTTGGGTAATTCGCCGCCTGAGAAGGTTAAGCCGAAGGCTTTTTTTGTGTTTTCTGAGTGATCGACATGAATGGTTTTTTGAAGAAGAGGAATGGCTTCGCCGTAGCGGCTTTCACCGCCTCGCTGCTGAGCCTGTTTCATGGCAGCGCTTATGCGGGTGAGTGTCCGTCTGAGGACTTTTCCCAGTTCCTGCCGGCGTTCTCTGCGAATGCTGAAACTCAGCAGCGGTTGACTGCGATGACGGTCAAGTCGCTGGTATTGAAACCGGTTGGTGAGCACGGGGTTTTTGAACCGCAAACGACGGGAGTCAACAGTTCCAATCTGGCGTTTCCGTTAATGGCGCCTGTAGACATAGAAAAGACTGAAGGTGTTGAGGTTGAAACGATTGACGATAGTCATTTCAACGTTGTGGACAAGCGAGCGGGTAACAGCAACATCAAGATCTTCAACTTTTCTCGCCAAGCGTGTTGGGTGCTTGAGGGAATTGAAGATTGGTCGATCAGAGAGAAAGATCTCGTAGAGGGGAGCAACCCCCGCATGGGCAAGACAGAAAATTTTTGCTTTCAGCGTGCAGAAGCCTTCAGAGGCCTAGGGGGGCTAGAGGAGTACCGACTCACAGGCGAGTTATTTGAAGCGTCTCTGGAGAACTATTTATGCGCAGCAGCTTCCGGTGATCCTCAGTCCAGTCTAAGTGCTGCGAGTTTAAGTCTTTCTGGCATGGCTCCGCAGTTGGAGACCGAGAAGGTTGAGCAGCTGTTCAAGGCAGCAGCCGCCACTTTGCCGGAGGGCGCTATGAGCCTATCGTTGTTTTATTGCGACGGTAACAACATTTCATCTGACGGCCCGTGCCAGCACCCAGAACAAGCTGAAGAAGCGTTGACGCAAGCTGCCCGTATGGGGAGTGCCTTCGCAACAAATGCGCTCGGTCGCGCCTTCGAAACTGGAAGGTTTGTTACAAAGGACATGTCCAGGGCTGTTGCTTGCTACCAACTCGCTACCAAAGAAGGCAGTAAAGGTGCCATCGCACATTTGGACCGATTGAATAAGCAGCCGGCCGGAACTTATAAAGCCAGCTATTGCTATTGATTATTGCAGGAAGCAGAAATGACAGAGCCACTAAGTTTCTCGAGTGAATATACAAGCGCCAATTATAGATATAAGGAGGGAGGGAACGGTTTTGATGTTGAGGATGGTAAGAAAATAATTGACTGTTCACACATGGTAAATTTGCTGCTCACGCGTGCTGGCTACGAAGTCCCTTATCAGAATACAGTAGCTCTTAATGGGGACGAGGCTCTTCAGTACTATGATGTAATTAGTCCCGCTAATGTAAAGCGTGGAGATATCGTACTTTGGTTTAACAAAGTATCCAATGATCAAAGTAGGACGTTAAAGCATACGGGTATTGTCGAAAGCTATGACAGCACATTAGAATCTGAGATTGGTAGCTTTTTTGGCGCGCAAAGTTCCGGCCCAGCCACTGCACCATTCGGTGCAGTGGGGAAAGCTTATTTTTGGCCAGTCCCTACAAAATTTTTAAGGGTTAAAGAGTCAACGAGGTCGGGAGCTACCTCTCCTGCTCCTGCATCGGCTCCAGTTCAGGCAGGGGCGGTGCCATTGATGAATTTTCAATTCCCTTTCCGCAAACCCGATGGCAAGCAGTTTGCTGGCGCTGATGAAGTGTATAAGGTATTGGAGAAGGAAGCGTCTGGTCATTACTTGCTTGGTAGTAATAAGTTCTGGCACGGCGGAGTTCACATCAGTAATGCAAGCGCTTCACAATGTATATTAGATGAGCCAATACGCTGTATGGCCGATGGTGAAGTTGTCGCGTATCGCTTAAACAAGGACTATTTAGAGTCACCTTTCGATGTAAATGGCGAAACGAAAAGGTTGAAGTATTCAAGTTCATTCTGTCTGGTTCGGCACGAATATAAATCTGCACCTAATCCAGAAGAGGGGGTAAATAAGGGGAAGCAGAACAAGCTGACATTTTATAGTCTGTATATGCATCTTTTGCCGTTTAATAAATATCCTCTTTCTCCTGCGGAAACTCCAAAGCCAAAAGTGACAATGCAGGTAAATGATTTTAAGGCATATGACGAATTGCCGGTGTCATCTAGTGTTATATCCGCAGGTAAGCTAACTAAGGGTTCAAGGCTTGAAATCTTAGATCAAGGGCCGGTCCCTAACACAGATCGAATTTATGCCAAAGGTAAGATAATTACTGGAAGCGTAAAGTCAGGCTCGCAAGTAAAAAGAGAGGCAGGAAGTGAAATCTGGTTCGCGTATTTAAAAAACGGGCAGCCTTATGAAAATAACGCCGGAGATAGGGTTTGGATAGAAGATAGGATACCTGCGCGCGAACGGCCAAATTATTGGCAGGGAAAAGTTAATGGAACGGTAGTGAATAAACTTCCGCTCTTTGGTGCTCCGTCAGATCCTAGTAACGGAAAAGCGGCAGGTGCTCCGCTTGGCGCCGTGCAGTTAGTTATGAATAGCGTCGTGGCATTCGATAGTCAGAAGGTAGTGAGTTTAGTTTCGGGGGCGTCACTACAGCGTATGGCTGAATGCACTTTGGTTAGCGGTGGTCCGACTGGTGCGGGAAATGTTCCGCCAACATTTTGGGCGTGTGTCGAAAATACTCCAGAAAATAACGTAGTGAAATGGAGTGTTACGGAGCCGGCTTCTGCCGATATTGTTATAAACGTGGGGGTTGGAATCAAGGCGGGGGATCCTATTGGTTACCTTGGGCAAATGGAGAATATAAATGAGTTGGAAGAGGTCAGTAGTAAGTTTCAAGTTCACGTAGAGATTTTTACCGCTGATGCGGGTATAGAGGGCTTCTTAAATAACACTGCCGGATTGAAGATAGGTAAGCAATACTTGTCTTTGGCAAAAGATAGTTTGCTGAAGTTTAAGGCTCCGGGCGTAGGAGAAGTCGACCTGAAGGAGTCGCACGCGGTAGACTTGAGCAAGGCACCCATATTCAAAGATTCAGAAGAGTGGTATGAGGTTCATGTAGAGGATGATGGCCAAGCTCTTGTAGGATTGGCCAGGAAGGCAGGTTCTAATTTAATAACGCAGCACGACTGGGCGGATTTAGGATTTCAGGTAGTTGAAGAATCCAATTCTTCAGCTGATGGCTTTCTCGATCCAAATGATCTTCCACCGTTTTTCAAGAAGTTATTTGAAAAAATCGATAAAAATAACAATCATGAAATAGAGGCTGAAGAGTTAGCTGAAGCGCTTAAGAATTTGGAAACGCGCTCGCAATGGTCAAAACTTATTGCTCGGCATCCAACGGAGTGGAATGATAAGGCAGATCAGCCAAAGTGGGCGCGCCTGTCCGATATTCTCAAACATTCCCCCAAACTTTTGGAGCATGAGAAAGAGAGAATAAATAATCTCATTTTCTGGGATAAGCTATCTGGTGAAGCTTCACCTGGTACCAGCATGGTTTGGCATTTTCATCCAATAGAGTTCGTCGGAGGGTTCACTTCTGCAGTAGCGGAGCTTGTATCTTACGACCAAATGAAACGAATGTTTCCGGCATCCTCGGAAGAAAAGCGTGAGGAGGTTAGAGGTTTATTTAATAAATATGCCGATCGTTTTGAGATCAATACGGCGCCTAGAATTGCCCAGTTTTTTGCCCAGGTTAAAGCAGAAGTTGGTGATGCACTTGTTGGGAAAGTTGAGGACTTGTGGTATAGGACCGATATTCTTAGAGAAAAATTTGGACGTTATTTTGATACTTATCCTGCAGAAGCGGATCAGATTGGATATAAACGTATCGAGTTGAGTCAGTACAACAGTCTTAGTCCTGCAGCAAAAAGTGCGTACACAATACATAACGAAAAAGCGTACTCGCAATTCCCAAATGAAGATGAAATTGCTAAGCGGATCTACTGCTGCTGCTCTGCGAATGGGGGGTTTGTATTAATACAGGGTGGATGTGTAGAGGGGATAAAGTATAAAGGGAAGGGTTTCATTCAACTCACATGGAAAGCCAATTATCAAGCCGTGGAAGACCTTTTGAAGGTAAAGATACCAGAGGAAACTTTCCAGATGGTTTCGAACCCGGATCAGTTGCTAGAAACAAAATTCGGATTGCTTTCAGCCATGGGCTTCTGGGACTGGAAGAAACTAAATGATCTCGTGTTCCCTACTACTGACTCAACAACTGAGATAACCAAAATTGTTAACTTGCATACCCCTGAAGCAAGCTATATTAAGCGTCGGAATAATTTTACCTTCATATATCAGGAGATTGGGCAGTGAGCAGTCTATTTCAAAAAATCAGATTCTTTAATGTTTTATTCTTCGTATTTGCAAACTCTATGGTGTGGGCGTCTCAATCTACAGATTCGGCTTCGGAGGTCGTAAAGGAATTTCATATAAAATTAATGCCGGATTTTGTCGGGCAAAAGCTGTTGATTTTTAAAGAAGATGGCGTTGTTGGAAAGTCGTTGAGTATTGTGGCAGATAAAGATGGTAAGCAATCCGTAATAAGCAAAGCATCCTTTGCGCTACCCGATATAAGAAATGAATATTCTCCAGCGAGTTATGATGGGTTTGCTGTGGCTGTGCTAAGCGGTCAAAAAAAAATAGTAAGTGTTTCGGGGGGGCAGGGCGAGGATTTACTTTATAAATATGCATCCTCTAAGGCAGGCGATATAATTAATTTGACTACAAGGGAGGACGGTAATACTGAGTCTGTCTTTAATGTGCAGTTCCAGTATGACGCGTCAGTCAAAAAAATTGTGGTGAGTAAAGTTCTACTTGTAAGCAGCAATAGTGAGTGTGACAGGTCGATATTGAGCGTTTATGCGCTGCCTTCAAATGACTTAATGTCTATTTCATTTGAAGAGTTCGATGGCGCGAAAGCGTTTGAGTACTTAAAAAAACTCCGCTCGGATTTCCTGGCTAAAAAAATAGGTAGTGAAAAGCTTTTTTCGGTTTCCGTGACTTCAAATTTTGAAAAGGCGTTGGCAGCTTTTAAAATTGGCGATAAAGCAAAGCTAAAAGAATTAATGGGGAATATGTTGGTTGATGGCGGTTCAAGTGATAGCTGTGCTCCGGACTCTTATGTGGTGGAGAAGTATTACTACCCCGGTATGGTGGGGTGGTCCAACGATGTTGGATTCTTATTTGCTGAAGCCGGGTACTATCAGGAGGCGATTGAGTTATTGAAAGTAGTTGTATCGGAGAATCCGGATAGGGCAGTCGCCTATTTGAATCTGGCAGATGCTTACTGGGGACTAGGGCTCAAAGAACTTTCGGCTGAAAACTACAAAAAATACAGCCTGCTGATGCAGCAATCAGGAAAGTTCGCAAAAATCCCCAAAAGAGTGGGGGAGCGTATTAAGTAGAATTTTTCACTGCCTTTGGTTTATTCGATTATTGCTGATTGGGAAAGGGGGAAGTGCTTATCCCCCCTATCCGTTCCACTTAGGTCTTAGCTTCTTGCCTCGCCGCGATTAATTCTTCCAGGTGATCCAGCGCACGCTCCACCATGAGCTGCGCGCCATCGGCAATTCGGCTAAGGGCCAGTGCTACGGAGCGGTTAGAGCCTTCGACATCGTCCGCTAATTTGGCGGCGATGGCGCTGATGGACAGCATGTCTTCGGAGGCGTTGGCCAGGAGGGCTTCCGGGTCAAAGCCGGTCGAGATGGTGAAGAGCCTGCCTTTGCGGCATTTGGACGGTTTGTCGTTGGTGGGTGGGAAGTAATGGGCGAAGGCACGGTCGGCGGCTTCTTTGTCGAGCAATTCTGTGTCGAGGGATTGCTCGGCGGGGGGGCCAGTGTTGTCTGGCGGGTTGGGCGTTACTTTGAACATGGATACATCCCGATATGAGTATTTAAAGGGACTGACACCCGTTCGCTTGCATTCGAATGAAGGTGGCAGCTGTACGCAGGTGTGCAAGACCGGGCATATCGGACCCGGCAGACCCCAAAAGGACCTCCCGCGCACAGCCGCCATAAAGCGTCATAACGAGCACTTGAAAGCTCGAACCTCTGACTAGGCGTTTGTGCGGCGATATGTACCGGACTTGCACGTCCGTGTCATCGTTTTTTGCGGTGACAAATCAAGGTTAGCGGTGAATGCAAGGTGTGGATAGTTCATGGGTGGCTCGGCGTTCTGCGGGAAATGTCCGACGAACATGACATCCGGTTAGCAGAGGATCGTGAGTTCTGTTTAGGTGCCTACGCCAGAACGTGGATGGGTCTTACAGCAGGGCATCTACGTCTGATTCCGAAGGTTGAGTGGGTCAAATTCAGATCGGATGAATTGCAGGCTTTTATTGTTTTTCCAAGGAAACCAGGGAATGAAGATTTTCAGATTCGGCGTCGTTTTCATACTGTCCTTACTATCGTCCCTCGCCCAAGCGGAAGGCACGATGATTGCGACCGTGCTTCAGGCGGATTTTTCCAAAGATCCGGAGGTAAGGCTGCTCGTAAGGGTTGTAGACATAGGATGGGGGCCGGATGCTCCGTCGATGGCCCTTCGTAAAGAGTGTCTGGCGAGGGGGAAATCGTCTGACCGTCCCGGCCCGGATCCATGCTTTTCGATTGAAATCACCGAGAGCAAAAAACAACGGGCCATCGTTCGCCAAACGTTGCTGAATGATCCTCAGCGCTCAAGCGACCCGATCTATCTGGAGATTGTTTACCAGTCTGAAGTCAGTGCGACCGATCCGACCAATCATCATAGGCGCTCTGCCTGGCTGAAGATTGAAGAGAACGGTTTCTACAATTGGAACAACGAAACCAAGCAGGCTTTGGCGGACGTTGTGTGGCCAACTGTGCCGAGTGGGACGCTTGATCTGGTCGTGACGGATACGGATGCACTGCTCAACCTGGTTTACCGGGAGCGCATGGAGCGGTTGGACGAAAATGCACAGAAAGGCCTGAGAGAAACCCAAAGAGCCTGGATGAAGTTTCGCGATGCGGAGTGTCTGCCTGAGGCGAAATCGTATAAATCGGTTTTCGGGGAGTGGTCGAATTCCTGCTTGATCCGCGCGACGATAGAGCGAGCGCGTCAATTGGCCATGGCTCCGGACAAGAACAAGCAGTGAATTAAAGCATTTGATCAGCCGGTAGATGGAGTAGGTAAGTCTTGAAAGGATTGTCGCTGTTTTCAGTTTTGTGTTTTTCATGTTGTGCATTTGCAGGCAGCGCACGAGAGCCAATCGTCGATATATACAAAGCGGATGTCGCTAAGGTTTCCGGAAAAATTGTCCGTTACTTCCAGACGTTCGATAGCCCCTGCGTCAATATTCAGATTCTCAAGCCTGGGGGGCAAGGGGCTGCGAGCGACTCGATTGCATTCTGCGGCATTGCAGGGAAGAGTTTTAACAACGGCTTCTCCGATGTCTCATTGGATAAGGCGACGTTTTCCGACACCGAATTGCAGCTGACCTTCAAGCTGATGTCGTTGGTTGGAGTGAATGAAACTACCGAATTATGTAAATTCCGCGTTGATGGGGAGCGTCTCGCTGAACCTGAATGTACGGCGCAGTAATGGTCGTGTATTGCACAGTCAGCCACGCCATCGGAGAGTCAAAGTGAAAGTCGTTTCCTTGTTGTTCCTGACATTGACGTGGGCATTGCCCGCAAGCGCAGAGCCGGCCGGTGTCAGTACAAGCCAAGCAATGCCCGCCGCCATGGTCGCCGCGCTAACGAAAGAACACCAAATGCCTGCAGAGAGTTTTCGCTCTATTACAGATGGCGTCGTTAGCTGGAGCGGTGGAACGATTGCTGCCGTGGTGATTGAAGATCCGAATGGCATTTGTGCGATTTACAGGTATCAAGAAGGCCAGTTGGATCTGCCTTTTGACGGCGTGCCCTGTAAGTTTCTTGGGCCACCCTCGCTGATGTCGGATAGAAAAACTGATATGCCCGATGTCGTGTTCGCCGTCGAGTTGTTCGTCCCCAACCGGGGCGGGATGGCCAATCACAAAGTGGCGTTTTATTACGATGCAGAGAAGAACGCTTATTGCGAGAGTCAGTCGCTTGCGAGT
>NZ_RWIL01000018.1:0-19261 GCF_009764635.1 Pseudomonas sp. PB103
AGCCTGCGGCAGCTCCTACATAGAAGTGCGCTCTGTAGGGGCTGCCGCAGGCTGCGATCTTTTCTTGAATTTCCCCCGATCCCCCGTTGTCGACTAGGCTCTAAGCACTGCTTGATTGGCCTTGTGACGTCTTGTCGAATTTTTTGCCCGCGGGGGCGGGTGCTGCACCTTTTTCCTGTCACTCGTCGACTATTCAAACAGAACCCTGGAGCCTGCCCACTGATTTGAGAGGTGCCCCATGAGTCTGCTGCTTGAACCCTTCACCCTTCGCCAACTGACCCTGCCCAACCGCATCGCCGTCTCGCCGATGTGCCAGTACTCCAGCGTCGACGGCCTGGCCAACGACTGGCACCTGGTGCACCTCGGCAGCCGCGCGGTGGGCGGCGCCGGCCTGGTATTTACCGAAGCCACGGCGGTGACCGCCGACGGGCGGATCACCGCCGAAGACCTTGGCCTGTGGAACGACGAACAGATCGAACCGCTGCAACGCATCACTCGCTTCATTACCTCCCAAGGCGCGGTCGCCGGCATTCAACTGGCCCACGCCGGGCGCAAGGCCAGCACCCATCGGCCGTGGCTCGGCAAGCATGGCAGCGTTAAACCCGATGACGGCGGCTGGACCCCGGTCGGACCGTCGCCGATTGCCTTTGACCCGCAACACACGCAACCGAAACAGCTGGATGAAGGGCAGATTGCCGATGTCATTCAGGCGTTTGTCGATGCCGCGAAACGCGCGCTCAAGGCCGGCTTCAGTGTGGTTGAGGTGCATGCGGCGCATGGGTATCTGCTGCATCAGTTTCTCTCGCCGCTGAGCAACCAGCGCCGCGATCAATACGGTGGCTCATTTGAAAATCGTATTCGTCTGGTGCTGCAAGTGACTGAGGCAGTGAGGGCGGTTTGGCCGGAAGAGTTGCCGTTATTTGTTCGCGTATCGGCCACCGACTGGGTGGAGGACGGCTGGAATCCGGATGAAACCGTGGAGCTGGCGCGACGGCTGCACACGATTGGCGCGGATCTGATCGACGTATCCTCGGGCGGCACCGCAGCGAATGCCGAAATCCCCGTCGGGCCGGGTTATCAGACGCGCTTCGCCGAGCGCGTACGCAAAGAGTCAGGCATCGCCACCGGCACGGTGGGAATGATTACCGAGCCGGCGCAGGCCGAGCATATTCTGCGCACCTGTCAGGCCGACATCATCTTCCTCGCCCGCGAGCTGTTGCGTGATCCGTACTGGCCGCTGCATGCCGACGATGATCTGGGTGGACGCAAAGCGGTGTGGCCGGCGCAGTATCAGCGTGCGACGCATCGGGATCAGCCGATTCATGAGTCTGATTTGCGCGATTGATTAAGTAGCGATGAAGCAAAAAGCCCCGGGCAGTGATGGCCGGGGCTTTGTTTTGTCTGATGGGCTTCTGTTGCCGCACTGCCGCCATCGCTGGCAAGCCAGCTCCCACAATGGTTGACGTTGAATACGGGTTTTGTGTATCGCACCGAACCTGTGGGAGCTGGCTTGCCAGCGATGAGGCCCGTCCAGGCGCCTCAACCCCTCAAGGGTATTTGCGCTTATCCGGCGCCGGCGGGAAGTACTGGTACAACCACGTCTCGCTCAACGTGCGATCGTTGGTGCGGATAAACAACCGCAGCTCCACCGGCTCAACGCTGTCACTGGTCGGGTACCAGTCAAACAGAATCCGGTAACCCTTGATGTCATCCAGCACCAGCACGCTGAAATCCTGCACCTTGCCGTTCGAGCACGTCACCACCGGCTCAATCCCGGTGCCCTGCGGCAAACGATCCAGACCGCCGCCAGTGAAGTCCACGGCAAAACGACGTGCCCACACCGGCGGGTAATGCTCGCCTGGTGCCCAACCCTCAACAAAACCGCCCATCCCGGAACGAGTCGCCTGCACCCGCGCCAACGGCGTGCTCACCGGCGGCAGAGCGCTCCAGTAGAGCTTGTAGCCGTAGTTCAGCGAATCCCCGGCAGCCACCGGTTTTTTCGGTGTCCAGAACGCGACGATGTTATCGAGCGTCTCGCCAGTCGTAGGGATTTCCAGCAGATCGATAGATCCCTCGCCCCACGCGGTGGTCGGTTCTACCCACAAACTCGGACGCTTGCTGTACCAGTCCACCGTGTCCTGATAGTTGGCGAACTCATGGTCGGTCTGCACCAGACCGAAACCTTTTGGATCGGTATCGGCAAACGCGTTGAATTGCAGAGTCGCCGGGTTGTTCAGCGGACGGCAGATCCACTCGCCATTGCCGCGCCACATCGCCAGGCGATCCGAGTCATGGATTTGCGGGTGAATGGTGTCGCACATGCGCCGTTCGTGGTTGCCGCAGCTGAACATGCTGGTCATCGGCGAGATGCCCAGTTGCTCGATGGCGGTGCGCGCATTGATGTGCGCGTCGATCTCCATCACCACGCGCTCGGCCTGGCAATCGATGTCGAAGCGATACGCGCCGGTCGCACTCGGCGAGTCGAGCAGGGCGTAGACCACAAAACGCGTGGCGTTCTGATCAGGCGTCTCGAACCAGAACTTGGTGAAGTCAGGGAATTCTTCGCGTTTCTTGGCGTAAGTGTCGATCGCCAGACCGCGTGCGGAGAGGCCATATTGGCCAGACGCATCCACCGCACGGAAATAGCTGGCGCCGAGGAACGACACCACGTCATGGCGATCAAGTTCTGGTGCCTTGAACAGCTTGAAGCCGGCAAAACCCAGATCGCCCTTGAGCTGCTGGGTGTCGACCGAAGTGTTCTCGTAGTTGAACAGCGCCGGGCGGAAATGCACTTCACGCGCGGTACGAGTCTTCGGGTCGACGCTGTACATGCGCACCGGCTGGCGGAAACCCATGCCGACGTGGAAGAACTGCACGTCGAGTTGGCCCTTGTTTTCCTTCCACAACGAATGATTACCGTCGTAGCGGATCGCGTTGAAATTCTGCGGCGTCATGGTCGCCAGCGTCGGCGGCAGCACCTGTTTAGTGTCCTGATAGGCACTGCCAGCCAGTTGCTTGGCCTGGCGCTTCAGCGCTTCGAAGTCAAACGCCTGCGCCTCGCCATCAGCGGCGCCGCCATTGGCAGCCCACGCTCGGGTCGCCAACAGGCCGGTGGCCGAAAGACCGGTGTAAGCCGCAATGGCCATGGACGCTTTGAGCAAATTCCTGCGGTGCATAAATACAACCTGTCGTGTGCAATCCCGCGCCGTTCCTGGCACGTGCTGGATCAGAAATAACGGTTCGGACAAGCCTTCGGCCAAACGCAACGGACTATAAACAGATGCCGGCTAGCTTAAACGGTTCGCTCGCAATGCAAAATTCGTTGATTCACTGCGCCAGTGTGTCAATGAAACAAGACATGTCGGTTAAAAATCTGACAGGACGTTCTGATTTACACGGCATATCTGCTTTTCTTGACTAATTACTCTAAAAACCGCTTTTCAGCGCCGAATTTATTTCTATTCTATGGGCATGGCCGGCGCGATCGATTTTGCCGGCAGGGCACACGGCGCTGCTGTAAGGGGCAGGGCGATGTGGTGTTTAAGCAATTCTTTGCAGTACTAGAGAAGGACATCGTCCATGGCAAAAATACAAGGCATCACCGACATGCTGGGCATCTTCCCCTGCCTGGGCAGCGGGCGCAGAAGGCGTCGGTTGAGCTCTGAGGAACTGAAACTGGTGGAGCGCTATCGCGAGCTTTCGGAAAGTGACCGGATCGCGATGCGGTATCTGGTGGATGCGATGCGGAGTGTTTCGCGGTTTTAACGCTGGGGTGGGCACCGTGAAAGCCATTTGGCTTTTACGGTGGCCAGATCAATCAATTTGCCTGCGTCGGCATCGGCGATGCCGACGTGAATGGCTTTCTGAAGCTCTGTATCGTCGTTTAGTTTCATGTAAGAGATCGCAAAGCTTTCATCACAGGGAATGACTTCCTCAATCTGAGGAGGTTTGAGAAAAGTTCTACTCATCTGAATTCAACTCGCTAGAGGGACGCGCTAAACCTGTGGCGAGGGAGTTTGCTCCCTCACCACAGGTTTTTTATTTATGAGCTTTAGCTGCAAGTACCCAGAACCGGGTACGGCCTCTGGCCGTGCATCAACTCCGGTACATCCCGCCACTTGACCCACGCCTGCTGTTGCCAGTGCAGCAGCGGCACGGTAACGCCTGCCCAATGCATTGGGCTCAGGCTCGGGTGGTTTTCCACAGGGCTTGATTGGGTTTCGCGCAGCACAGGGATGACTTCATGGCTCAGCCATTGGCGCAGGTGCCGGTTTTCCGGGACGAAGTGATGGACGAGCAGGGCGAACAGTCCGGATTCGCTGACCATCGCGCAATCGATGATTTCGCCGTCCTTGCGCAGGAAGACATTGCGACGCTGGTCGGGATCGAGTTTCAGGGTGAGGCGTTCGTTCAGCGGATAGCCCATCAAGCGACCGAGATCCTGTACGCAGAACCAGGCTTCGTGGTCTTGCATGAAGGCGTGGAGGAAGCGGTTGTGGCGGGTGAAGGCGGTGGGGGTGAAGAAATCAGAACTTTCAGAAAGACTGTGGACGCAGTTAGGCATTTGTCGACTCCAATGTTGAGAATAGAGCCGCCACTCAAATGAGTGCGGTCACGCCATGTCGATATTTGTTCCGGCTTCGACACCGGGCCGCTGATTTCGCCGCCGAGAGAAAGCCTATCGGCTAGCCACCCAATACGCCAAGTCGGCTCTGTCGATACCTGCTGTAGGAAAGCGGGCTTGTCTCTGAAGGCAGTATCTGTAGGAAATGCCTGATTTTGCAGTGTCAGCAGCAACCGACCGCCCAAGCCGTAGTTTTTCCTTTATCTATTCGGATCCACGGAATGAACTGCAGGTTTCTCCATGTTGATCGAGTTTTCGGTGTCCAATTTCCGCTCATTCAGGGACAGACAAACGCTGTCCATGGCGGCGAGCCCTCTTCTGAGCAAATCACGCAACACATTCAAAGCGTCCACGAATGCGGAGGAGCTTCCGGAACTGCTCAAGGTCGCTGCGATTTATGGCCCGAATGCGTCCGGCAAGTCATCGTTGATTCGAGCAATGGGCATAGTCGGAAGTTTATTGGCGATACCCGCTGACACGCTGGATGCCGCGTTACCCGTTTCAGCGTTTCGCTTCGACGAAACATTGAAAGATGAGCCCAGTGCTTTTGAGTACGACTTTGTTCAAGGTGGTTTGCGCTATCGATTTGTCCTCGGTTTGACGGCGCAACGGATTGTTCACGAGCAATTGCTCTGCTTTCCACAAGGAAAAGAGACGTTGCTGTACAGACGTCAGGTTGATGCGCAAGGCGAGCATTATCTTTTCGGCGAAACCCTTGAGGGTGGCAAGGAAGTCCATCGCGCATGGCAGCGTTTGACCAGCCCAAAGATGTTGTTTATCGCACAAGCAGTGATTCACAGCAGTGAAGAACTGATGCAACTGCGCATACCGTTTTCCTGGTTTCAAAGTGGTCTGCTAGTGATTGAGCAGAACAACATGCCCGGTTTATCTACAGCGTCGATTCGTTTTTTGCAAATGGTTAAAAGCCAAACGAGCGACTTACGTGATTTTCTCTGCGCGCTGGATATTCCGGTATCAGCGATTCAACTCAGCCCGGATGATGCTGTTTCAGCTGCCGATAACAGAAAACTTACGCTGAAGGAATTCATTGCCGCCGCGCAAAGGGACAAGCTGACGCTCACGCACTCGAGTATGTCGGGTGACGCCGAGTTTGATTTTTCGGAAGAGTCTTGCGGCACAAAGAACCTGATCGGTTTCTGGCTGCCGTGGTTCATGATGAATCAGGCCGGTGGCAGTGGCGTTCTCAGTGTCGATGAGTTGAGCAGCAGTCTGCACCCTGAAATCGTCGCCGATTTGATCGCCCGACATCTGGACAATGGGCTGAATACGCAACTGATCTTCACCACTCACGACACCCATCTGATGAATGAGAAAATTCTACGTCGTGATCAATTCTGGATTACAGAGCGCGATGCTCACGCGGCTACGCATCTGTTTTCCGTGCACGACTTTGAAGGTCAGGAAAGCGAGGACGTCGAGAAGCGCTACTTCGAAGGTCGTTACCGCGGATTGCCGCTGATAAGGCGGGGCTGACAATGGCGAATTCGAATAAGTCGTTTGATCGGAAAGCCTCACGCTTCAAGCCGCAACCCAGTGTGTGTTGGTGCTCTGCGAGGACAGCAAATCGGGTAAGCGTTATCTGGAAGAGGCAGCACTGCACTTTCGTGCCCGGGCACAGGTTGAAATCGTCCACTGCGGTGTAACCCACCCGAGCGGCATCGTCGATCGAGCGATGAGGCGACAAGAGCACTTCGACAGAGTCTTCTGCGTCTTGGATCGCGATACTCACCTGTGTTTTGAACGTGCATTGAGTGAGGCGAAGTCTCATCCAAAAATCACCGTCATTGCGTCGTATCCATGCTTTGAATTTTGGCTTCTTTTGCACTTTGGCTTTAGCCGAAAACCCTTCAGATCTGCCGGGAAAAACTCTTCGGGTGATCTGGTGAGCAAGAGTTTGAGGACTAAGCCCAATATGGCGAATTATGAGAAGGGTAAAGCCATCAGCTATTTTGCTCAGTTGCTGGGTGAGCCCTTTCATCGGGCAAGAACGCTGGCGCCGAAGGTACTTGAAGATGTCGCGGTCAGTGGCGAGCCTAATCCCAGTACCGAAATCCATTTGTTGATGGATGTATTTGAAACGTTATCCACGCCCCAACGGATCTAGCACTGTGAACAGTGCCCGCATCCCTGCGGGCACGTGAATCAATCTTAGCGACTCACCTTCCAAGCATCCCCAGCCGGCGCGTTGCCATGGTCATACGGCTTGCCAATCCACATATAAACCAGCCCCAAGCCAATCACGATCGCCGTGCTCAACACCATCGCATAGTTCACATACCACGCCGCATCCGGCGTGCGTGGCCAAGCCATGTTGATGATTGCGCCAACGCCGTACACCAGCGCGCCGATGTTCACCGGCCAGCCCCACGCGCCGAGGGTGAATTTGCCGCTCGGTTTCCAGCCTTTGCTGCGGGCGTACAGCGCGGCCAGCACGATCATCTGGAACGCGAGGTAGATGCCGATGGCGGCGAAGCTGACGATGGTGGCCACGGCGTCTTGCAGGAAGAAGCCGAGGGCGATGATCAGGGCCGGCAGGACGCCAGACACGAACAGTGCGGCAACCGGTACTTGGGTTGTAGGAGAAATCTTTTTCAGCAGTCGGCTGCCGATGACCATTTCGTCGCGAGCGTAGGAGTACAGCAGACGGCTCGCCGCTGCTTGTAGGCTGATGACGCAGGAGATGAAGGAAATCATCACCACGCCCATCACTACTTTCGAACCGACCGGGCCGAAGGCATTGTTGAGGATGGTAGTGACCGGGTCTTTGTCGGTGCCGTTGATCACGGCTTGCATGTCCGGCACGGCGAGGATCAGCGCCAGGCAGGCGAACATCGCCGCGATGCCGCCGATGTAGATGGTCATGCGCATGGCCACCGGGATTTTTGCGCTCGGGTTCGGGGTTTCTTCGGCCACGTCGCCGCAGGCCTCGAAGCCGTAGTAGAGGAACATCCCCGCCAACGACGCGGTGAGGAAGGCCGGCAGGTATGAGCCGTCGACGCTGATGTCGAAGGTGTTGAACAGCACGCTGAGCGGTTGATGGCGTTCGAACACCAACAAGTAAACGCCAACGATCACCGCGCCAACCAGTTCGCAGAGGAAGCCGAACATGGCGATGCGCGCCAGCACTTTGGTGCCGCTGAGGTTAACCAGTGTGGCGAACAGGGTCAGCACCAGGGCGATGACGATGTTGGTGTTGTTGCTTGGCTCGAAACCAAGCATGGCGGCCAGGTACGGGCCAGCGCCGACCGCAACGGCAGCGATGGTCACGCAAAGGGCGATGGAGTAGATCCAGCCGACCATCCATGCCCATTTCTTACCGACCAATCGGCGTGCCCAAGGGTAAACACCGCCGGAAATCGGGAACTGCGAAACCACTTCGCCGAAGATCAGGCACACCAGCAATTGGCCGCAACCAACCAGCAAGTAGGCCCAGAACATCGGTGGGCCGCCGGCGGCGAGGCACAGGCCGAAGAGGGTATAAACCCCTACGACCGGTGACAGATAAGTGAAGCCCAAGGCGAAGTTTTCCCACAGGCTCATGCTGCGGTTGAAGTTCGAGGTGTAGCCCAGTTTGCGCAGTTGTTCGGCATCGCTATCGGCAACGGCTGTGGCGAGATCGGGTGAGGAACTCATGTGTGTTTTGCTCCGTGAAATCGGCAGATTTCGGATGGCCGAGGCCGTGGCGGGGCCATGCAGGCGCCGTCCGGTTCGGTAGTTGTTGTTTTGGTTTCGGTGAAGCCTGGTGGTGAATCGCCGACATCATCCGTGTGTCGCGGAAAAGATCGCAGCCTGCGGCAGCTCCTACAGGGGAGCGGCGTCCATCATGTAGGAGCTGCCGCAGGCTGCGATCTTTTCGCCGTTAATGCTTGAACATCACATGCCGAACCGTGGTGTAGTCCTCCAGCCCATACATGGACATGTCCTTCCCGTAACCGGACAATTTCTGACCGCCATGGGGCATTTCGCTGACGAGCATGAAGTGCGTGTTCACCCACGTGCAGCCGTACTGCAAGCGTGCCGACATGCGGTGCGCGCGTCCTACATCCGCTGTCCACACCGAGGACGCGAGGCCGTAGTCCGAATCGTTGGCCCATTCCAGCGCCTGCGCTTCATCGGTGAATTTGGTCACGGAAACCACCGGGCCAAACACTTCGCGGCGAACGATTTCATCGTCCTGCTGCGCATCGGCCAGAACGGTTGGTTCAAAGAAGAAACCATTGCCTTCAACAGCCTTGCCGCCAGTGATCAAACGAATGTGCGACTGCGCCACAGCACGCTCGACAAACCCGGCAACACGGTCGCGATGCTGTGCAGTGATCAACGGCCCCAGTTCAGTCGACGGATCATCCTGCAAGCCGTACTTGATGCTGCTGACCGCCGCGCCGAGCTTCTCGACAAACTTGTCGTAGATGCCTTGCTGCGCATAGATCCGGCAGGCGGCGGTGCAATCCTGCCCAGCGTTGTAGAAACCAAACGTGCGAATTCCTTCCACCGCCGCATCGATGTCGGCGTCGTCGAAGATGATCACTGGCGCCTTGCCGCCCAGTTCCATGTGCATGCGTTTAACGCTGTCGGCGGTGCTGGAAATGATGTTGGCGCCCGTGGCGATGGAACCCGTCAGCGAAACCATGCGCACTTTCGGGTGGGTGACCAACGGACTGCCCACGGTAGGCCCACGACCAAACACCAGATTGAGTACACCGGCCGGGAAGATTTCCGACGCCAGTTCGGCCAGACGCAATGCGGTCAGCGGGGTTTGTTCCGACGGCTTGAGCACCACGGTATTACCGGCGGCCAGCGCCGGAGCGATTTTCCAGGCGACCATCATCAGCGGGTAGTTCCACGGCGCGATGGAGGCAATCACGCCAACCGGATCGCGACGGATCATCGAGGTGTGGCCGGGCAGGTATTCGCCACCGGCCGAACCGCTCATGCAACGGCTGGCGCCGGCGAAGAAACGGAACACGTCGGCAATTGCCGGAATCTCGTCGTTGAGCGCAGCGTTGTAGGGTTTGCCGCAGTTATCGGATTCCAGTTTGGCCAGTTCTTCTCCGTGGGCTTCGATGGCGTCGGCGAGTTTGAGCAGCAGCAGCGAGCGGTCTTTCGGTGCGGTTTGCGACCAGTCGGCGAAGGCGTTATCGGCGGCGCGTACGGCAGCGTCAACCTGGGCTTCGCTGGCTTCGTTGATTTCTACCAGCACTTCGCCACGCGAAGGATTGAGCACCGGTTGCGCCGGGCCTTCGCCGTTGACCAGTTGGCCGTTGATCAAGAGTTTGGTTTGCATGTCTGTTGTCCTCACTAACACTTTATTGTTCTGCCGAAACCGAACCCATGTAGGAGCTGCCGAAGGCTGCGATCTTTTGATGTTGCTTTGAAGATCAAGATCAAAAGATCGCAGCCTTCGGCAGCTCCTACATGGGGTTGGGTTTGTGGTTATTCGGTTATTTGCCGCCGCTGCCAGCGACACTTTCGCCACCGCGCGTCAGGTAATACGCGCCGAGGATCGGCAGCATGGTCACCATCATCACCAGCATCGCGACGACGTTGGTCACCGGCACATCCCGAGGGCGACTCAACTGATTGAGCAGCCACAACGGCAGCGTGCGCTCATGCCCGGCGGTGAACGTGGTGACGATGATTTCGTCGAACGACAGCGCAAACGCCAACATGCCGCCGGCCAGTAACGCCGAGCCGAGGTTCGGCAGAATGATGTAGCGAAAGGTCTGCCAGCCATCGGCGCCGAGATCCATCGAGGCCTCGATCAAACTGTGCGAAGTGCGGCGCAGGCGGGCGATGACATTGTTGTAGACGATCACCACGCAGAAGGTCGCGTGGCCGACGATGATGGTGAACATCCCCGGCTCGATCCCCAGCGTCTTGAACGTCGCCAGCAGCGCGATCCCGGTGATGATCCCCGGCAGCGCAATCGGCAAGATCAGCATCAGCGAAATGCCCTGCTTGCCGAAGAAGTCACGGCGATACAGCGCTGCCGATGCGAGCGTGCCGAGCACCATCGCAATCAACGTGGCGATCGCTGCGATCTGCAATGAAAGCTTGATCGACTCCAGCACATCCGGCCGCGAAAAAGCCACGCTGAACCAGTGCAGCGTGAAGCCCTTCGGCGGAAAACTGAACGCGGCTTCTTCGGTGTTGAAGGCGTAAAGGAAGATGATCAGGATCGGAAAGTGCAGAAACACCAACCCGCCCCACGCTGCGATTTTCAGGCCTAGAGAGGCATGCCCTTGTGATGAAGAGTCAGAGTGCATCGAAGGCCCCCAGTCGTTTGACGATGGACAGGTAAACCGCGATCAACACAATCGGCACCAGCGTGAACGCCGCCGCCATCGGCATATTGCCGATCGCACCTTGCTGCGCGTAGACCATGCTGCCGACGAAGTACCCCGGCGGCCCGACCAGTTGCGGCACGATGAAGTCGCCCAAGGTCAGCGAAAACGTGAAGATCGAACCTGCCGCGATGCCCGGAATCGACAGCGGCAAAATCACCTGCATAAAGGTCTGACGCGGCTTTGCACCAAGGTCAGCGGAGGCCTGCAGCAGCGACGGCGGCAGACGTTCCAGCGACGCCTGAATCGGCAGGATCATGAACGGCAACCATATATAAACGAACACCATGAATCGCCCGAGGTGCGAGGTCGACAGAGTGCTTCCGCCCACCCCGGGAATCCCCAGAATGAACTGCAATACTGGCTCCAATCCCAAGTGCTGCACAAACCACTGCGCCACGCCGCCCTTGGCCAACAGCAACGTCCACGCATACGCCTTGACGATGTAACTGGCCCACATCGGCATCATCACCCCGATGTAGAAAAACGCCTTGGTTTTGCCGGTGGTGTAGCGCGCCATGTAGTAGGCAATCGGGAACGCGACGATGGCGCTGGCGATCGACACGACGATGGCCATGCTCAGCGTGCGCAGGATGATGTCGAAGTTCGACGGCTGAAACAGCGCGGCAAAATTCGCCAGGGTCAGGTCAGGGGTGACCGCCATGGTGAAGTCGTCGAAGGTGTAGAAACCCTGCCACAACAGCACCAGCAGCGAGCCAAGATAGATCGCGCCAAACCACAGCAGCGGCGGCACCAGCAGCATCGACAGATACAGGTTCGGCTTGCGGTAGAGCAGGTTGGAAAACCTGCGCAACGGCGGCGATGCAGTCATCGCGAGCGTGCTCATATCAAACCCCGCTCGCCACGGTATCGTGCAGCGGAATCATCGCTTCCCGCGCCCAACGTGCGCTCAGGCGCTGGCCGGTCTGGTGTTGTGCGCTGCTGTCGATCCACTGATTGTTGGCGTGGCTGATGCTCAGGGTCTGGCCGTTTTCCAGTTTCAATTCATAGCGCGTGGCGCTGCCCTGATACTGGATATCGTGGAGCAGGCCGCTGACTTCGATTTCGTGGCTGGCGAGTGGGCCTTCGGCGAAACGCACGTGTTCCGGGCGAATCGAAAACGGCTGCGGATGGCCACTGATTTCACGGGCCAGATCGCCGCGAATCACGTTCGAGGTGCCGACGAATTCAGCCACGAATGTAGTCGTTGGTTTCATGTACAGATTGCGCGGAGTGTCGACCTGTTCGATGCGGCCCTTGTTGAACACGGCGACGCGGTCGGACATCGACAGCGCTTCGGTTTGATCGTGGGTGACGAAGATGAAAGTGATGCCGAGCTGGCGTTGCAGCTTCTTCAATTCGCTTTGCATTTGCTCGCGCAGTTTCAGATCGAGCGCACCCAAAGGCTCATCGAGCAACAGCACGCGCGGGCGATTGACCAAGGCGCGGGCGAGGGCGACGCGCTGGCGCTGACCGCCGGATAACTGCACCGGTTTGCGCGCGCCATAACCGCCGAGGGCGACCATGTCCAAGGCTTCTTCGGCGCGTTTATGCCGCTCGTTTTTGCCGACGCCTTTGACCTTCAATCCGTAAGCGACGTTGTCGAGAACGTTCATGTGCGGGAACAGCGCGTAATCCTGAAACACCGTGTTGACGTCACGTTGATACGGCGGCAAACCGGCCGCTTCAGCACCGTGAATGCGGATCGAGCCGGCGCTCGGTTGTTCGAACCCGGCGATTAGGCGCAGGCAGGTGGTTTTGCCCGAGCCGGAAGGGCCGAGCATGGAAAAGAACTCGCCGTCCTCGATATCGATGGAAACCCGGTCAACGGCCTTCACTTCGCCGAACTGTCGGGAAACGTTGGTGAACTGGACTGCAAGCGTCATGGTGCGGTGCTCCGGTAAAGCGGGCTTTCAAAAAAAGTCGTGTGTGCGTCGAAAAGATCGCAGCCTGCGGCAGCTCCTACAGGAGAGCGGTGCCATTGGTCGTTCCCACGCTCTGCGTGGGAATGCAGCCTGTGACGCTCTGCGTCATTTCATGCGAATGGACGCGGAGCGTCCGGTGATGCGTTCCCACGCAGAGCGTGGGAACGATCGGCACGTAGGCAGGTGTCAGCGGCCGCCCATGATCGCGATGTAGTCCTGCGTCCAGCGGCTATACGGCACAAACTTGCCACCTTCAGCCTGCGGGGTTTTCCAGAAGGCGATCTTGTCGAACTGGTCGAAACCGTTGGTCTTGCAACCCTCAGCGCCAAGCAACTCACTCTCCTTGCACGCCGCAGGAACAGCCGGCAACGAACCAAACCACGCCGCCACATCACCCTGGACTTTCGGTTTCAGCGACCAGTCCATCCACTTGTACGCGCAGTTCGGGTGCTTGGCCTCGGCGTGCAACATGGTGGTATCAGCCCAGCCCGTGGCGCCTTCTTTCGGAATGGTCGAAGCAATCGGCTGCTTCTCGTTCATCAAACCGTTGACCTGATATGGCCAGGCACTCGATGCCACCACGCCTTCGTTTTTGAAGTCGCTCATCTGCACCGTGGTGTCATGCCAGTAGCGGTGGATCAGCGGCTGCTGCGCGCGCAACAGATCGAGCACGGCTTTGTACTGATCTTCGGTGAGTTGGTACGGATCCTTGATGCCCAGTTCAGGCTTGGTCGACTTCAGATACAGCGCCGCGTCGGCGATGTAGATCGGGCCGTCATAGGCCTGCACGCGACCCTTGTTCGGTTTGCCATCGGGCAAGTCCTGCGCGGCAAACACCACGTTCCAGCTGGTCGGCGCGGTTTTGAATACGTTGGTGTTGTACATCAACACGTTCGGGCCCCACTGGTACGGGGTGCCGTAAGTCTGGTTGTTGACCACGTACCACGGCGCGTCTTTGAGGCGCGGATCGAGGGTGTTCCAGTTCGGGATCAACGCGGTGTTGATCGGTTGCACACGCTTGCCGACGATCAATCGCAGCGAGGCATCGCCGGAAGCGGTGACCAGGTCGTAACCGCCCTTGGCCATCAGGCTGACCATTTCGTCAGAGGTGGCCGCTGTCTTCACGTTGACCTTGCAGCCGGTTTCCTGCTCGAAACCGGTCACCCAGTCGTAGGCTTTATCGCTCTCGCCACGTTCGATGTAACCCGGCCACGCAACGATATCCAGCTGACCTTCGCCGGCACCGACGGCCTTCAACGGCTCGGCAGCTTGCAGGCTGGCGCTGGCCAGCAGGGCCGTGGTGATTGCACTGAGCAGTGCGGTCTTGTGCACGAACATGGTTGAACCCTCTTCTTTAAATTATGGTCGGGGCAGTTGTGAACGCGGTGAAGCATGCCGTTGGCGGCTTGTTATTAGCGTAGTCAGAGATGCTGGCCGTGGCGGGCCATGATGTGCCGCACCACGCTGTAGTCCTGCAGCGAATCGCTGGATAAGTCTTTGCCGTAACCCGAACGTTTCAGGCCACCGTGAGGCATTTCGCTGACCAGCATGAAATGGCTGTTGATCCACGTGCAGCCGTATTGCAGGCGCGCGGCAACCTGCATCGCCTTATCCAGATTCTGTGTCCACACCGAAGAGGCGAGGCCGTACTCGGAATCGTTTGCCCAGTCGACGGCCTGCGCGAGTTCATCGAAGCGAGTCACGGTAACCACCGGGCCGAACACTTCGCGCTGGACGATTTCGTCGCTCTGTTTACAACCCGCGAGCAGCGTCGGTTGATAGTAGAAACCGGCACCAGAATGCACCGCCGCACCGGTCACGCGTTCGATGTGCGGCTGACCGAGGGCGCGCTCGACGAAACTGGCGACGCGGTCGCGCTGGCGGGTGCTGATCAGCGGGCCGATCTCGTTGTCGGCATCACGTTTGCCGGCGAAACGCAGGCTGCTGACGGCGGCGCCGAGCTCTGCGACCAATTTGTCGTGGATCCCGGCCTGCGCGTAAATCCGGCAGGCGGCGGTGCAGTCCTGGCCGGCGTTGTAGTAGCCATAAGTGCGCACGCCTTCGACCACTGCCTCGATGTCGGCGTCGTTGCAGACGATCACCGGGGCTTTGCCACCGAGTTCGAGGTGCGTGCGCTTCAGGGTTTTCGCGGCGGCCTGGAGGATTTTCTGTCCGGTGACGATATCGCCGGTCAGCGAGACCATGCGCACTTTCGCATGGCCGACCAAATGGCTGCCGACGCCTTCGCCGCCGCCGCAGATGATGTTGATCACCCCGCGCGGGAGGATTTCGGCCAGCGCTGGCGCCAGTGCGAGGATCGACAACGGTGTGTGTTCGGACGGTTTGAACACCAGCGTGTTGCCGGCGGCGAGGGCCGGGGCGATTTTCCACGCGGCCATCATGATCGGGTAATTCCACGGCGCAATCGAGGCGACCACGCCAATCGGATCGCGACGGACCATGCTGGTGTAGCCCGGCAGGTATTCACCGCTGAGCTGACCGGTCTGGCAACGCACGGCGCCGGCGAAGAAACGGAAGACATCGACGGTCGCGGTCAAATCGTCCTGACGCGCCAGGTGCAACGGCTTGCCGCAGTTCAGCGATTCGAGGCGGGCGAGGTGGTCGGCGTGTTTTTCGACGGCGTTGGCGATGTCGAGCAATAGGTTTGAACGTTGCTGCGGCGTGGTGCGCGACCATTCGGCGAAGGCGCGGTGGGCGGCGAGGATGGCGGCTTCGACTTGCTCGGTGCTGGCCTCGGCGATGTGCGTGAGAATTTCACCAGTGGCCGGGTTAAGAATCGGCTCGACAAAACCTTCCCCAGCGACCAATTCGCCGTCGATCAACAACGCGGTACACATCGGGGTCTGCGCGCCAGCCATTTTCCGCGTTCTCTTTTCTTGTGTGGCCATTGTTGCTCCCTGATATCGGGAGCCGACCGTCTTATAGATGCAGCAAGACTAGTGCGCGGCTCCGAGGTCGACAAATTCTAAATACTGAAGGCAGCATTCGATTAAATAGATGGCTTGCGCCCGCCGTGGGGTTGCTCACGGGCCACAGTGAGGAATGGATCGACGAGAGCGGGGCGCGCGGTGCCACGGCGCCAGGCCAGGCCGACGTCGAGGGTTTGATTTAAGTCGGCAATCGGTCTTGCTTCGATGATGTCGCCTTCGAGTGACCAAGGGCGATAGGTCATGTCTGGCTGGATCGATACGCCCAAACCGGCGGCGACCAGACTTCGCACAGCCTCCGTCGATGCGGTTCTCAAAGTGATTTTTGGTTGCAGGCCGGCGCCGCGCCACAATCGCTGGGCGTTGCGATCCATCTCATCGACGTTTAGCTGAATCAACGGCTCGCGGGCGACATCGGAGAGGTTGATGCTGTCGTGTTCCAGCAATGGATGCTGCGCCGGTAGCCACAAACGATGGGGGGAATGAGTCAGTACCTCGGTCTGCAAGGCATGGCGATCTTCGAGGTTGGAGAGGATCAAGACGCCGACATCAATCTCGCCGCTGACCAGCAAATGTTCGATATACGGGCGCTCGTCTTCCATCACGCGGATCTCGACGTTGGGATAAGCACGTTGAAAACGGGTGAGCAGATCCGCCAGGTAATAACCGGCGACGAGACTGGTCACACCGACGATCAACTGCCCGGCGACCTGATCGGTGCTCTGTTGCAGGCTGCGTTTGGCGTTGTCCACCGTTGCGAGAATCAGGTGCGCCTGGCGTAGGAACTGATGACCTTGGTGCGTAAGAGTCATGCCTTTGGCGTGACGGCTGAACAGGCTGACGCCAATTTCCTCTTCCAGTTGCTGGATCGCCAAGGTCAGGGTCGATTGGGAAATGAATGCGGTTTGCGCGGCGGCGGAGATCGAGCCGGTCTCGGCCACAGCGATGAAGTGACGGATCTGACGCAGGGTCATCATGACGAGGCTACCCAGTGGGCGGTTTTTATAGATTGGCCTGAGTGTATATCTATTTTTTAGAGGGTATGGCTTGCGCATTGCTTTGTGGCGAGGGAGCTTGCTCCCGTTCGGCTGCGAAGCAGTCGCAAAACCGGCAAACCGGGTATGTCTGAAAGAATGTATTGGGGGCCGCTTCGCAGCCCAGCGGGAGCAAGCTCCCTCGCCACAGGGGCATCAAGCAACATCTGGAAGCACACTTGCAGGCAGGGGAAGGGCACTTTCGAACTAGGCTGGAGGCCTTATAGATCCGGTTAACCCCTGTTTGGAGGCGGAACATGAACACCCGTGGATTACTCGATCAACTATTAAAGTCCGGTCAGGATCTGTTGCAGAACAAGTCGGGCGGGTCGCAGAACAAATCGGCCGGCGGTGCCTTGGGTGGTTTGCTTGGCGGCGCGTCAGGCTCTGGCGGTCTCGGCAGTCTGCTCTCAGGCGCAGGCGGCGGGGCACTGGCGGCAGGCGCAATGGGCCTGCTGCTCGGCAACAAGAAAGTGCGCAAGGTCGGCGGTAAAGTAGCGATCTACGGCGGCCTCGCTGCACTGGGCGTGCTGGCATACAAAGCCTACGGTAACTACAACGCGCAGAAAGGCTCCGCCCCACAACGCGAACCGCAAACGCTGGATCGCCTGCCACCGGCACAAGCCGAGCAACACAGTCAGGCGATTCTCATAGCGCTGGTCGCTGCCGCCAAAGCCGACGGCCACATCGACGACCGCGAGCGGCAATTGATCGAGGGTGAATTCACCAAACTCGACAACGATCAGGAACTGCAACACTGGCTGCACGCCGAACTCAACAAACCCCTCGACCCGACCGACGTCGCCCGCGCCGCGAGTACGCCAGAGATGGCGGCTGAGATGTATATCGCCAGTGTTATGTTGGTGGATGAAGAGAACTTTATGGAGAAGAGTTATCTGGATGAACTGGCGCGGCAGCTGAAGCTGGAGCCGGGGTTGAAGGTGGAGTTGGAGAGGCAGGTGCGGTTGGCGGCTGTTTAAAGGGTAGAAAAGAAAAAATCGCAGTTTTGGGCTGCGATTTTTTCTTTACAAGCATTTGTTAGAAATACGTCTCTTGAAGATGCTCGCCTTCTTATGAATTATTTTCTGTGTTCGACTCAGGAATCGAGCGCTTGAGTTTAAAATGATTGAGAAAAGTTCCTCCCTTTTCAAGAGTTGAGCGAATTTCGGCGCTTTTATTCAGACATGCTAGCTGTTGTAATGGATTCTTTTTTTAGGTTGGTACACAAATTCGTCCTTGTAATCGTGAATATCCATACTTTCCATGTTTTTATGTGTGTATCAAGGCGATAGAGTAGATGAGTTTATCTTTTCTGGGGGGGATCTCTCTTTTGTGGTAGTCAGGAAATTCACGGTTGCTTTAGCTTGAAAGAGGGGGCTTCTATTTTAGTGTGTTCGGCAAGTTTTGGATTCGTGCAATGCTGAGAAAAGTGCTAGCCGAATTGCTCCCGTCTTTACGTTAGTCTCATGAACCGCAGTGTTAATGTTTTTCGGTACTTTCTGAAATCGAAAAGGAATAGATTTTTTCTGGTCCTTGTAAAAGCCATTTATAACTAACTCTTCACCGGGGAATATCAGGTAGCCGGAGTTGGCGTCGTTTCCCTTCCCTTCAGATATGACGTCATTGCCATCCACAGTTGTTACGAGTTCGTAAGATACGGTGCTCATATTGCTGATCACTAACTCATACTTGTCTCCGGCCTTGCCAAGCGCAGTCGGATTATCAAAATCAAGATCGACATCTACACTAAGCTCATAACCAGCCTCATGACGTACACTCAGTTGGACATTCTCAGCAAGGGGTAGATATACAAACCCCAAGCTCAACGAAGAGGCTGATTCATTGATGTAACGCAATACATTGATTGTGGTTGGAGTGTCAGGAGTCGCGCGTTCAAATCTTTTGTAATCTACTTCCTTCGCCTGTATACGCTCGTTTCCACTACTGTCGATGAGGTGCAAACTGGCGATCATGCTAGGCGTAGGTAGCAATGACCCGCTGCAAGCTGTCAGGCCGATAATGCCGGTGATTAATGAGAGACGTCTAAGTAAAGTCATTGTGCATAGCTCGAATATTGTGCAGGTGGTTTTCCCAAAAGCTTCCACCGAAAAGACAGCGGAAAATCTACGACGAGTTGGCGCTACGAATCATGCGGTGCTCATCGGTTCATCAAGCTAATGCTTGAGCCGTTTGTGCGGCTAATTCGGCTTCGCGCTTGGCGATGGCTTCTTCCAGTTGTGGGGAACGCTTTGCCCATTGCTCTGGCGGCAGTGGTTTTGACCATTCGATAATGTCGGGGTAGAGCAGGTCAGGGGGGGATGACAATTTCAAGTTCTGCAACTTTTCAGCGAAATAGGTTCCCAAA
>NZ_RWIL01000019.1:0-131730 GCF_009764635.1 Pseudomonas sp. PB103
ATCAAGGGATCGCAGCCTGCGGCAGCTCCTACATGGTGGGGATTCATATTTCTTTTGGAGTGCCTTGATGGGTGCTTGTGGAGTTTCAGTTGATGTCCGAAACCACTAACAGTCCGCCGGTGACAGATCCGGCGTCGCCGTATGAATCATTCGATTCGAAGAAGCTTCATGCGGCGGCAGAGCGGGCGCTTGATCATTATCTTGCGCCTGAGAAGATCATGGCGACGCCGTAC
The DNA here is from genome assembly GCF_009764635.1 of Pseudomonas sp. PB103. NCBI lineage: Bacteria > Pseudomonadati > Pseudomonadota > Gammaproteobacteria > Pseudomonadales > Pseudomonadaceae > Pseudomonas > Pseudomonas sp. PB103. The sequence goes on from NZ_RWIL01000019.1 coordinate 234, forward strand.
AGCCCCAGCACTTTGTTCATGGTTAACCCGCAATCCGACACGGAAACCTTGTTGGTCAATGCCTGTGAGTCTTTGGCCTCGGCGACGGTGATGCTCGGTGATTTTGCCGGGATGCTGGAAGGGCCGAACCGCAATACGCTGTTGGGGATTGCGCAGGTGGTGATGTTGGGGGAGTTGGCGGTGAACAAGGCGCTGGATAACGTCGAGTTGAAGCAGCCGGCTTAGTGCTTGTGCCTGGCTAATTCGGGATAAACGGCCAGGGAGCGAGCTCCCTGGCCACAAGATCAACGCGCCTGTCGTAGGTTCTGGCGCTCGCAAGTTTCAAAGTGTGACTCTCCAAGTGATCGCATCAGCTCGATGTCGACCAGCGAAGGGCGCTGAGGCAGTCATTTGCAGCTGCCGAAAATCACCTTAACGTTGAGCGTCCGGGTGGCTCGGATCAATGCGTGGATCGGCACATTTCCATCCCGCGTGTGAACCGCCGGATGAACGCTCATCAACCACGTTGAACTCTCGTGTCAACGCATCCGTCCTCTGCTCTGAGGGGCTCAGGGCAATGTTGCTGCGCAGTCCCGTTAACGTTTTCAGGGAAATCTTCGGGGTGCGTGTCATGAATGCTTTCAAGAATCAGCTGACGCCTGAGCAGGAATCTAGATTGCTTGCCTTGGATGCCTGGCACCGTGCGCTGGACAATCGGGCGCTGCGCATGGACTGCCCGGATGCCTACCACGACGAACTGTTGCGCCAATCCGATGAGATGGATCGGTTGGGGCTGTTGACGCTGAGCGAATGGCGCGACCTGCGAAGGGATGCGGACGAAGCGTATCGGCGTGCAGTCGCCGGTGAGGATTATCACTGAGGTCATTGAGCGCATGCCTATCGCTGACGACACGTCCGGAAGCCTACGCCTGCGACCTCCTGATGGACAACAATGAACGCAGATTGCTACTTGGAAAAACGCGATGATCTCCGCCCTTGAGCTTCGACATATCAGGGAGGGTAGCAAAAAGCTCCCATGGCATTGGAAAACGACGAGACCCCTCGTTAAATGCCCGAGCAATCTCGTCGTTGCTACGTAACAACCACGCTAGGTAGCCAGAACCGCTGCGCTATCGTCGATCTCCGGTACAGCGACATGAGGACTTCCGGGGGTCAGGATCACCTTGCGGCAATCTTCCTCTCGTTTATCGAAAATCCTGTAGCCCTCAGCAGCCTGCTCCAGCGACATGCGGTGGCTGATGATGACTTCGGGGGCGAGACGACCTGTCTCGATGTGCCCCAGCAGCTCTGGCAGAAACCGCTGCACATGGGTCTGGCCCATTTTGAAGGTCAGGCCCTTGTCGAACGCGTCGCCAAACAGAAAACCGTGGATGAAGCCGGAATACACGCCCGGCACGCTCACGGTTCCGCCGCGCCTTACCGCAGCAATGCATTGGCGCAGGGCTTTGCCGCTGCTGCCTTCCAGTTTCAGTGTGGCGAGCACTGTTTCGGTGGTGCTGCCTTTCGCTTCAAAACCCACCGCATCGACGGCGCCATCGACGCCGCGCATGCCTTTGGTCTGGCGAATGATGGTGTCGGCCGGATCATCATCCTCATCGAAGTTGATCGGGATCACGCCATAGGTTTTTTGCGCGTAGGCCAGACGGTAGGGGTGGTGATCGACCATGAAAATCTGCTCGGCGCCGAGCATCCGCGCGCACGCGGCGCTCAACAAACCGACAGGCCCGGCACCGTAGATGGCGAGGCTCGAACCCTGGCCAATCCCTGCATTGGTGACCGCTTGCCAGGCGGTAGGCAGGATGTCGGAAAGGAACAGAACCTTTTCATCCGACAACGTCCCCGGCACCTTGAAAGGCCCAGTGTTGGCCTTGGGTACGCGCACGTATTCCGCTTGGCCACCCGGCACTCCACCGTACATATGGCTGTAGCCGAAGAGCGCAGCGCCGGACGGAATCGCCTTTTTGTTGAGGATCGCTCCGCGACCGGTATTGGTTGTTTCACAGGCTGCGAACAAGTCCATCTGACAGAAAAAACAGCTGCCACAGGCAATGACGAAAGGGATCACCACTCGGTCGCCGGGTTGCACGGCGGTCACCGCTGAACCTGTCTCTTCGACGATCCCCATGAACTCATGGCCGAAGATATCGCCATGCTCGACGGTTGGAATCTTTCCCCGATAGAGGTGCAGGTCAGATCCACAAATCGCCGTCGCGGTGACGCGCAGAATGAGATCGTCGTTCTCCTCGATCACCGGGTCAGGAACCGTGTCGACTTTGACGCTGTGCGCGCCGTGGTAGGTGAGTGCTCTCATGACGTCTTACCTGCTTCAGCGGAATGGTAAGTGGGAGAGGAGCAACCTCGAACGGAAGTTCAGAGTGTTGGCGGCGCAGATGACTAGCGGTCGGCGATGCGGGCGCTCTTATCATTTTTTAAACCTATTGGAGCGCAAGCAGGTCGACTGCTGGAGTCTGTCACTTTGGTAGTCGGAGGTTACGTATGATCGGTGTTGTGATACCTGCCCATAATGAAGAGCGGCACATCACTGCCTGCCTGACGTCTGTGCTGTTCGCCGCTGAACATCCTGCATTGGCGGGACAGCCAGTTTGCGTAGTCGTGGTTTTAGACGATTGCACTGATCAGACCCAACAGATTGTTTCAGCGCACGGTGTCGACGGGATTGAAGTGTGTTTTCAGAACGTGGGCAAGGCGAGAGCCACCGGTGCAGATCACTTGCTCGCCGCTGGGGCGAAATGGCTTGCCTTCACCGATGCCGACACCGTTGTGCCACCCGATTGGTTGGCACGGCAGATTGAGTTCAACGCTGATGCTGTCTGTGGGACGGTCGAGGTGGATAGCTGGAATGACCATGGTGATTGGGTTCGCTCAGCGTACATGGAGCATTATCAGTTCATCGAGAATCACCGGCACATCCACGGCGCCAACCTCGGCCTGAGTGCCGAGGCCTATCGGAACGCCGGCGGCTTCCAGCACCTTACTGCGCACGAAGACGTCCATTTGGTTGCTGACCTGAAGAGGGTGGGCGCCCATATCGTCTGGACGGCAACGAACCCAGTGATCACCAGCGCCCGCAAGGATTACAAATGTCGCGGAGGGTTTGGCGAATACTTGGCTAATCTGGGGGTGTCGCTGGGATTGCCCGCGGTTGATTCACAGGTGAGCGGGGGCATCTCTGTTTGAACTGAGGTTGCAGCAAGGGAACGCCATGACAACACACACGCTAACCGTACAAGGTTTGCAGTTGAACGTTTCGATCTGCGGACAAGGCTCGCCGCTGCTGCTCCTCAATGGCCTGGGTGGCTTGATCCGTACCTTCGATGCGCTGCGCGCTGAACTGGGCGATTACACGACCGTTACCCTGGACGTGCCAGGCGTCGGCCAATCGCACATGCCTCGCTGGCCGATGCGGCTGCCACGCCATGCCGACCTGATCGCCGAGATGCTCGAGCAACTGGGATTGGCTCAGGTCGATGTCTTCGGCGTGAGCTGGGGCGGGGCACTGGCGCAAGAGTTCGCCCTGCGTCATCCAGGAAGGGTGCGCCGGCTGATCCTCGCCGCTACCTCCGCCGGCCCGGTGATGCTGGTGAAGCCCGCCGACATCATGGAGTTTTTTGCTCGAAGCAAAACCGCCAGGCCGCGCAAGCGCGAAGGGAACCGCCATTCGATCCAGACGCTGCTGCGCTTTGGTGTGGTGAAAGGCATGCTCTCGGTTAATCCGCGGACTTACTATTATCAGCTCGCGGCGTTGGTCGGATGGACGAGTCTGCTGCGCCTGTTTCGTCTGCGCCAGCGCACGCTGATCCTCACGGGTGATCGCGACACGTTGGTGCAGGTGTACAACGCACATATCCTGCGCCGTTCCCTTCGCCATGCCGAAGTGAATGTATTGAAGGGGGAAGGGCATTTTTTCGTGGTCACCAGCGCCAGGCGAACAGCAGAGCTGATACGCGAATTCCTCTGCCGCCCATACGCTGAGGAAGAGCCGGCACCCAGGCTCGCCAACCGCCGGTTAACGCCACGCCTGCTCTAATCCGAACGATTGAGCGCCGTGATGGCTTCAACCTAAGCTCTCGATACGCCGGGCACGTCCATGTTGATCTTGCGCCAGAAAGCTTCAGAGAAGCTGTAAACCGAGAAAGCAATCAGCCCCAAGGCCATCACCATCAAAATCAGCCATCCAGCAGGCAAGTTCTGCAAGGCGTCGAGGGCTTCCTTCATACCGGGTGGGTCCATCGCTTGATAAGCGGAACCGCTGAGTGCCAGTAGCAAGGCAATCTCTATAAACACCACGCCACGGGCTATCAGGCCGAACCGCGACACCGGCCGGACGTAGCGCATGACGTCCTCGTCGGCTTCAAAATACTTTTCGAACGACGCTTTCCATCCCTTGATCAGGTGGGCAATCCCTACACCCAGCGGAACGAGGGCGATCAGGTACACCAACACGTTCGAGTATTCCCAGGATAAAAGATGGGCCAGCCAGTCTTTGGTTTGCCCCGCCGAATTGCCCGAGCTTTTGATGCCGCTGATCAGCAGGCCCAATGCAAAAAACGCCAGAGCGCTGTTGACGACACCTCCCGCCAACAGGCCGGCACGGATCACCAGGCCTTTGAAGTTTTTACCGTGATGATCGACATCACGCGTGGCTTGCAAAACACGCCAGGCGCCAAAGGCGAGCAGACCCACCACCACAAGTCCCACTAAAAAATAGCCGAACGGCTGGGCCAGCAGTGCTTCGAGGCTCCGGTGGCTGTCCTTCGGTTTTGTCGAATCATGGGCTGCCAGCAAGGCGAAAATGCCGATGATCAGATAGAGCACGCCTCGAGCGGCATATCCTCCCCGAGCGAGTATTACAAGGCTGCGTTGCGTGGACATTGGATCTATTCCCGAGAGTGGTACTAGAGCAGACCTTTCTCGTCGGGAGGGGTTCTGTTGCCTGATCAAGCACTGTGGCAGCGGGTCATTCCTCACTCAACTCAACCGCTTGCGCAGCGCCTTCAGCACCGCTTCGATGTGCCAGGTTTCGACGCCGATGACGATGGCTTCACCGACATCAGGCAACAACTCGATTTGCGTAGTGATGCCTTGTTCGCCAAGCAGTCGCTGCGCGTCTTCCAGGAGCCTGCGTGTGCCCGTGAGCCATAACCGTTGCGGGCCTTTCAGCAACGCGAGGGTTTGCGGGTAGGTGCACAGCAGTTTTTGGCGCAGATTGATCAGCGCCGGTTTATCAGCAGGGTCCAATGCCGGGGTCAGCACATACTGTTTGCCCGCCGCTGCATCCAGGTCGTATTTGTCCTGCAGATACTCCTCGACACTGATGCAACTGGCGACCGCCTCGTGCTCGCCGCTCACTACGTTGATCAGGTGGGCATTCACACCGACGTAGCAGAACTCCGTCATGCCGTGGACGACGTAATCCTCGCTGTTGCAGCGGATGACCCAGTAATCGCTGTGGGCGGACAGCTCACAATTCTGAATGACAAAGCGCTCGGGTTTGCCATCTCGCATGACACCGTCAAACAAGGCGAGCACGATGGCGCACGCCTGATCTGCGGTTATCGCGGCGTTGCGCTCACTCATGCGTTGCCAAAGCCAAACAATGAACGCAGCCAGCCTGCCGATTTGCGTTCATAGAAGGGCGCAGTTTGCTTGAGGAAGTAATCGCTCAGGCCGGTTTCACCTTCGCTGACGCGGTACAGATCAACGGGTTCGCCATCCGGCGCGGTGTCGCCGGCGACGTTACCGGCTTCGCGCATGATCAATTCAATGTCGCCGTCCGCTTCCATGCCGACGATCAGGTGAGGCTTTTGATCCGTCGAGGCGTCGTGCATCAACGCCAGAAACGCACGTTTTACGTTGCGGTGTTTGGCGAGCAGTTGCGTGAGCGAGTTGATCATCTGCGTCGGGTACTCCGACGGTTGGCCGAGCAGCACTTGGGTGTCTTTTTCGACGGTGCGTTGTGTCGGTTTTTGGCCGATCGCATCGGAGAGCAGATTGCGCACTTCTTCCGGGTAAAACTCTTTGCCATACGGCGACTTTGGGTTGAGGAAAAGCTGTGCGCCGAGGGTGATTTCAAACAGGGCTCTGGCCGGGATTTCGATGTAGGACTGTTCGCTGTCGATCGACTTTTGCAGGGTTTGCAGTGAAGAGAAAAACGGGATGACGGGGGAACCGTCGGGTTTTTGCCAATGGGCGATGCTGATGTTGCTGCCGGCCTCAAGATGGGCCGGACCTTCGCCGGTGCCGGTGGTGCCGAGCACGTAGATGGTTGAACTCAGCAGGGTTTTGAAAAAATCCGGTCGGTGCGCAGGCTCATCCGCCGCCAGGCGCAGTGATTGTTCGAGGGCGTTTTCTTCCTGGGTATTGGTGATGTCCATCGATCGTTCCATAAAAACAGACAGTAAGTGAATGGCAGAGAGCAGGTCAGTCGTTGCTGCACCCTAGCAGAGTCCAGCGTTTGCCTTGCGCGTGTACGTCGTAGGCAAACTCCCAGAAAACCGGATAACCCGGGTGCCCCTTTACGTATCATCAGGCACTGATGTGGTCAGCCTCATTGACGTGGGCGAGTTGCAACTCGCAAAAGCGGTCCTGCTGCGCAGTCCAGCGGGAGCAAGCTCCCTCGCCACAGTTGAATTTGCGTGTTCAGTCTTGCGGGGTAGCTATCACGTCCCACGCCCGCATGACTTGGGTGATCGCCGCATCAACGCGATCAAGCGGCGTGTCGTCCCGGGCGAGGATGGAGATGCCTTGGAGGAAGCTGTCGAACGCCGTTGCAATGGCGCGGGACTCAGGTTGGTCGGGTAATTGGCCGGCAGCGATACCACGCTCGACACACGCCAGAATCCCCGCACGCGTGCGGGCGCGGGACTGGGTGAGGGCTTCGACGACGCGGGCGTTTTCCGGGCCGGGCGCGCTCATCACGCCGAGGGTGACCATGCAGCCCTTGGGATGGCCGTCGTCACATTGCATGCGCGCCGACTGGCGCAGTGCGGTTTCGATGGCTTGGCGCGGCGGCAGGCTTGCGTCCCACAGGCATTCGGTGACTTGGGCGAAGGTCGCCAGGTAACGCTGCACGCACTCATCGAACAGGGCTTCTTTGGAACCGAATGCGGCGTAGAAGCTCGGCGCGGATATGCCGCCGCCCAGTTCTGCCTTCAACAGGGCGAGGGAGGTCGAGTCGTAGCCGTGTTGCCAAAACAGTTGCATGGCCTGGTCGACGGCGTCGTCGCGATCGAATGCGCGGGGGCGACCGGTTCTCGCCATATCAAACACTCCTCGGAAAGTGATTTGAATACTAGTCGATACATAAATCGTTGACAACGACCGGCGCCTGCCGCCAGTATTTTATATCGATCGGTATTTAAGTCTGAATTTCTCTTCTCAAGGAGTACCCCCAGTGACACCCTCACTCACTTTATCGGCCGCGCCGAAAAGCCTGCCCATCGGCGCGTTGCTCGCGCTGGCCATGACGGGCTTCATCTGCATCGTCACCGAAACCCTGCCGGCCGGCCTGTTGCCGCTGATCAGCGAAGGGTTGGCGATTTCCCCTTCGATGGCCGGCCAGATGGTGACCGCGTATGCGCTGGGTTCGGTACTCGCGGTGATCCCCATGACCATCGCCACCCGTGGCTGGCGGCGGCGCAATGTGCTGTTGCTGACGATTGTCGGTTTCCTGCTGTTCAACTCCATCACGGCGCTGTCGTCCGACTACGGTGTGACGCTGGTGGCGCGCTTTTTTGCCGGTGTTTCGGCGGGGCTCGCGTGGAGTCTGTTGGCCGGTTACGCGCGGCGGATGGTCGAGCCCGAGCAACAGGGCAAAGCGTTGGCGCTGGCCATGGTCGGCACGCCGATTGCGCTGTCACTCGGCGTGCCGCTCGGTACGTGGCTGGGCGGGCTGGTGGGCTGGCGCACCGCGTTCGGGATCATGTCGGCACTGACGTTGATGCTGATCGTCTGGGTGCTGGTGAAAGTGCCCGACTACCCACCGCAACCCGCGCATCAACGCATTTCGCTACGCAACGTACTGGCCACGCCGGGTGTGCGGCCGGTGCTGGCGGTGGTGATCAGCTGGATGCTGGCGCACAACATTCTCTACACCTACATCGCACCGTTCGTAGCGCCGGCAGGGCTGGCGGATCGCGTGGATCTGGTCTTGCTGGTGTTTGGAATCGCCGCACTGTTGGGCATCTGGCTGACGGCGAAACTGGTCGAGCCGCTGCTGCGCACCACCACGCTGGTGAGCCTGGCAACCTTTGCGCTGGTGTGCGTGGCGCTGGGTTTTCTAGGCCGTCTGCCGGAGGTGATCTACCTCGGTGTGGCGGTGTGGGGATTGAGTTTTGGCGGCGCGGCGACCTTGCTGCAAACGGCTTTGGCCGACGCGGCGGGTGACGGCGCGGACGTGGCGTTGTCGCTGAATGTGGTGGCCTGGAACGGCGCAATTGCCGGCAGCGGTGTGCTCGGCGGCGTGTTGCTCGACCGCTGGGGCGTCGCCTCGTTTCCATGGGCGATGGTGGCGTTGGTGGGCGTAGGGTTTGTGATTGCCTGGCGGGCGCGCGGGCATGGTTTCAAGTCCGGACCGCGCGGGGACGGGCGACCTGCAGTGGCGGGGCACTGACGTATTCGAGATGGCCTTTGCCGCGAAACGATCGGGTAGGATGCTTGCACACTGGAATAGCCTCTCTCGACCAAGGACGTGACATTTATGGAAACCCTCTTTTCTCTAGTCAACGAGCGTTTGCACGATCGTCGATTCGCGGTGGCGGATAACTCGCAAGGGCTGTCGGGTAGTGGGACGGTGTTTCACTACCGTGTTGATGGCGTGGGTATTTCGAGTACTTATCAGGGCGGTCGGATTCGCGCGGGGCACCAGGTGGGGCGTGTGACGGGGCCTGACACGCTTGAGTTGTTGTTCCATTGCCTGACGACTGAGGACGAGATTCTGTCGGGTTGGTCGCGGGGCATTGTTGGCGTGGATGACGCAGGGCGAACCACGTTGAGTTTTGTCTGGGGGTGGCTGTCGGGGGCGAGTGGGGGCGGGGAGTCGAGTTACGTTGAGGTGGATGCGTGAACAGGAGAGGGGCATTTGATGAGTAAATTGTCAGCGATGATCGCGCAAGCACGTGCGGGGCTTTCCGTGCAGCAGCGTATTTCGGATGAAAAATGGGCGGCCATTGCGCGGCAGTGTGGGGACGCAGAGATGGCTGAAATACGCGATCGAATTGACGCGCTGAGGGCAGAGTTGCTGACCGTTGAGGATTGGGATGGCGATACTCAGGATGAGATCCACTTGGCGATTACTCGATTCACCAAGATGCTCGAGCTTGCGTCTAATTCTGCATAGCGGTTGGATGGGCGGACGCCATCGCTGGCAAGCCAGCTCCCACAGTTTCGGCGGTGTGCTCAAAAATCTTTGTCTGTGCGCAAGATCCTGTAGGAGTGAGCCTGCTCGCGATGGCGGTGGTTCAGTCAATGTTGATGTTGCCGGGACGAACGCTATCGCGAGCAGGCTCACTCCTACAGTAGTTATGCGGTGAAACCAGAATCCACGCCGCGCCCAAATCCCTGTGGGAGCTGGCTTGCCAGCGATGGCGGTGGGACAGTCGAGATGGTGTTGGATGTGCTGGCCTCATCGCTGGCGAGCCAGCTCCCACAGTGTCAGCGGTGTGCTCAAAAACCTGTGTCTGTGTGCAAAATCCTGTAGGAGTGAGCCTGCTCGCGATGGCGGTGGGGCAGTCAATGTTGATGTTGCCGGGACGGACGCTATCGCGAGCAGGCTCACTCCTACAGGGGGTGGTGGTTTAGGCACAAAAAAGTGTGGGCTGGCTTGCCAGCGATGGCGGTGGGGCAGTCGAGATGGTGTTGGATGTGCTGGCCTCATCGCTGGCGAGCCAGCTCCCACAGTTTCGGCGGTGTGCTCAAAAATCTATGTCTGTGTGCAAAATCCTGTAGGAGTGAGCCTGCTCGCGATGGCGGTGGGGCAGTCGACGTGGTGTTGGATGTGCTGGCCTCATCGCTGGCGAGCCAGCTCCCACAGTTTCGGCGGTGTGCTCAAAAATCTGTGTCTGTGCGCAAAGTCCTGTAGGAGTGAGCCTGCTCGCGATGGCGGTGAGGCAGTCAATATTGTTGTTGCCGGGACGGACGCTATCGCGAGCAGGCTCACTCCTACAGTAGTTATGCGGTGAAACCAGAATCCACGCCGCGCCCAAATCCCTGTGGGAGCTGGCTTGCCAGCGATGGCGGTGGGGCAGTCGATATCGATGTTGTATGTGTTGGTCTCATCGCAGAGTGGCTTGTGCCAAACTGAAACAGCACAAGCGTAAGTAATACCCGGCCGTTTTCGGGAGGATTATCCATAAAGTCTTTTCAGCTCTTCCATAGAACTGACATTACGTGACTACTCTGAATGGCCGCAATGAATTGAAGGGTATCGATAGTTCACTATCGGGAAAATATTACAAAATGTTGCCGCAGCATCAAGTAGTTTGTTAAATTGCGCGCCTTCGAAAATTTGGCAGGGACGCGTTATGTTTCTTATTTGGCAAGGCTGGGGCATTCTTTCGGTTTTGATTCCGCTGGTGGGGCTGATTTCTTTCGCCGGCCTTCCTAACGGGATGGGTGTAGGCGTGGGTTTGTTGGTTGCAGCGGCCGCTAACGCCTTTATCGGCCACAAGCTGAACAATCAGCCGGGCAAGACCTACATTGATCCAGCCACCGGCGGTGAAGTTGTCTTCCGCAAAAAACACACATTGTTCTTTGTGCCGATGCAGTACATGTCTGTGCTGATGGTTATTGTCGGGCTGTTTGCGTTGATTACGTTGCACTAAATACACAGCTTGAAAACGGCGCACGTGGAGTCTCAGGACTTGCGTGCGCTTTTTTATGCGCGCCGTTTAAGGGTTTCCCTGATCGCTAAGTGGTTTGCAACATGGCAAACTTTTGCCCCCTGCGCAGGCCTGTGCCATTAGGCAAGTCGCGCAATACGGAATATCAGCCATGGAACTTCGGTGATCTTTACATCGGGTTCAACTCAACAAGGAAGTCGTCATGAAAGTCGCTTTGGGTCTTTTCACTCTCGCTGGATGCTTGTTCAGTTTTGCCGCTACGGCGGCGCCGACTCACGGCGAAATGTTCCAGGCGTTGGCCGAGTGCAAAGGCAATGCGCAGCAGGTCGGCGAGTTCAATGCGCTGGTGGATGCCAAGCAGTTGACCTTGGCCAAAGATGCCGCGCACACCCCGTGGGGCGGCGGTGCCTGGCAGGTGACGCCTGCGCTGTCGGTCAGCGGTGTGTCGTCGTCCACGGCGGTGATGATTGATCGCTTCGGCTTCTTCCTCCAGACCAAAAGCAGCACCCCGGCGGCGGACGCAGAGAAGCTCGCCAGCACGCTGAAACTGAAAAAAGTCCTCGATACCGGCGGCTATGTCGACTATCAACGCAGCCTCGACAATGGCGCAACGCTGCGCGTGCTGTCGACCGAAGACAAAGATGTCGATCTTTATGTCGGTTGCAGCTACCCGCAAACGGCTTCCTGAGACCGGATGTCAGTAGGGCACGCCGCGATGTTGGCGGCGTGACCATCGTCCTCAACGGTTGACCAAACCGCCTGCCTGTTTCCACTCCTTCTGCAGAAATTCGCTGATCAGCGCGGTCACTTGTTGCTGAATTTCTTCCCGTGGCCGCGCCGCGTCACCATCCCCGCAAATGATGCCATCGCCCGGCACGTCTTCTTCGAGCAGTGCCACTGCTCCCGGTTTGCACTGTTGCAGGAAGCTGAAGTGGCTGGCGTCGTTGATCTCGACATAGTGGCTTGACGCCGCCGGCAGGCGTTTGGCGAGGTCGGCCGACTCCAACGCTGCAGGCAGATCCAGCGACGGTGCGCCCGCCGCGATCACCAGCGCCGGTACTGGCAATGCGGCGAGGCTCGCGTCGGTCATGCCGCGTGAAAATCCCAGATCCAGTGCCACCACCGCCGTGACGCGTTTATCGCGCAAGTCACTGGCCAGGCCATCTTTCAATGCCGGTGTGCTCGCCGGGTTGATCTTTTGGTAGTTGATGCAACTGGCCAGTTGCGGATGAACTGTGCAGTCACGCGCGAACAGGTCCGGGTCGAAACGCGCGCCGGCGATTTCCATGGCGGTCCAGCCGCCGAGTGAATGGCCGACCACGGCAATCTCGCGCGGCGCGACCCCACCAAATTTTTCAGGCTGGGAGGTCACCGCTGCAATCGCCCGACCTAAATCAACCGGCCGCTGCCACAACTGCGCGGCTGCTTGCGGGCTGCGGTCATGAGTTGTGGTGCCGGGGTGGTTGACCGCTGCAACGATGTAACCCTTTTCGGCCAGCGCATTTGCAAGCCAGATCTGATTGCCCCAATTGCCTCGGTAACCGTGGGAGAGCACGACCAAAGGATGCTCGCCCGCCACCGGTGGCGCGTCGCGCACGGCCGCCGCGCCGACAAACACCACGTCATCGGCGATCATCTGGGCAGGGGTTTTGGCGGCTGTGGGGTACCAGACGACCAAGTCCAGCGGCCGCTGATTTTGCGCGTCCGCGAGTTTCAGGGATTGGATGCCGACCGCGTTGACGTCAGCGAGGGCGTGGGTCGCCAGGCAGGTTAACAACAGGGCACTGATGACAGTTTTCAATGGAGTTATCTTCCTTGGTTGAGGTGGAGGTGCAGAGCCTGGAACTTGCCGACGACTTGCATTCCATGAGCCCGAACGGACTACTGAGATCAGGTGAAAGGCTGTGCAATTGCGCTCAAGGATCTTCGGTCGCGAGGGACACCTGGAGGTAGAAGTACTCTATCTGCGGCCAAGCCTTGCGCGTGTTGATGGGCGTTTCCTCGGAGCCCATTCCGAGCAGATACCAGTGCCGGGTTTTTTTATCCCGATAGGAATAAAACGTCGAATCCCAACCACAGCAGATATACCGCAGCATTGGCAATCCGAAGCGGTGGTTCAGGTAGCGCTCAGCCGCAGGGGCATCGGTGCCTCTGACGCGGTAGCGCGCGACGAAAGGTTTTCCCTGCGCGTCGAGGTCTTGGCTGCACTGCAGAAACTCGACGAATGGAGGCTTGTTGCTGAGTGTCGCGAGGAAGTCTGCGCATCGCGGCTCAGCCATGGCGCAGCCGGCAAACATGCACGCAAAGGCCAAGAGAAGTCTGCTGATCCGTTTGCTCATTGCTTCTTCCGTGAGGGTCTGCCCAGGCGTCGTTTTCGGCGCCGGTCAGCTTGTTTACACGCAACCTTGGAATTTGCCAATACGCCCTCATAACATCAGCTATCCCCACGTCTCCGAGAGGAAGGACACACCATGACCACGCAAACCGAAACTGCCATTCTTGCCGGCGGCTGCTTCTGGGGCATGCAGGACCTGCTGCGGCGCTATCCCGGTGTGCTGCAGACGCGAGTCGGATACACCGGCGGCGATGTACCGAACGCGACTTACCGCAACCACGGCAACCACGCCGAAGCCATCGAAATCGTCTTCGCCCCGGCCGTGATCAGCTACCGACAGATCCTTGAGTTCTTCTTCCAGATCCACGACCCGAGCACACCCAACCGCCAGGGCAACGACCTCGGCCCAAGCTATCGTTCGGCGATTTACTACCTCAGCGAAGCGCAGCGCGATGTCGCCGAGGACACCGCTGCCGACGTCGACGCTTCGAAATTGTGGCCGGGGAGGGTGGTCACCGAAATCGAGCCGGCAGGCCCGTTCTGGGAAGCGGAGCCGGAGCACCAGGATTACCTGGAGCGCATTCCGAATGGCTACACCTGCCACTTCATCCGCCCGAACTGGAAGCTGCCCAAGCGTGCCTGAAAATCAAATTGCCCCCTCGACGTCCGTGTGAGACGTTGAGGGCGCTGTTTATTTTTCAGGGACGAACATGACCATTCGATTGACCCAAACCCAAGACTGGAAGCTGCTCAAGCACGTCCGGCTGGCCGCACTGCGGGACGCGCCGACGGCGTTCGGTGTGAGTTATCAAACCGCCGCCGATTACACGGATCAACAATGGCAATCCCGCGCTTCGTCTGCCACCACCGCGTTCTGGCTGGCGTTTGAGCAAGATCGGCCTGTGGGCATGATCGGCGCGGCGGTCAATAGCGCCAACCGCTTTAACTTGATAGGGATGTGGATTGAGCCCGCTGCACGGGGTTCTGGCGTGGCTACGCAACTGGTCGACGCGGTGAAAGCTCGCGCATTGGCGAAGGGCTTTGATCGGGTTTTTCTCGACGTTTCACCGGACAATGCCAGAGCTGCGAACTTCTACCTGAAGCAGGGTTTTGTTTTTGTGGATGAGTGGGAGCCGTTGGAGAGTCATCCGCAAATTACGGTTCAGACCATGTTGTGGATTGGCGGCTGATCATAGGAAGGCTTCAAAGCGATCATGGACTACGTTTATTTCCAGCATAAAAATGATCGACACCGGGTGCTGGCCAGTGACGGACCTGGCGCTTTCGCGAGGCATTCCACGGGCGATGGAGGCAGGACTCATGGGCGCGCCCATTATCATTGGCGACAGCTATGACCTGTGGGTCAGCAACAGCATGAAAGATACGTTTTGCGAGGTGCTCACCGCCGTCGCGGCTCTGGAGGGGCATGATGTCATGGCCATCTATGAGGAGGCCCCCGGCGTGGCGGGGACCTACGGTATTTCCGGGGTGGGCATCTTGCTCGACGAGTTCTATCACTATCTCGGTGGATTCTCAGGCGTACGACGCCACCTCGATGTGTGCCGGGCGAGGCTGGACGAGGTGGCGGAGTCTTGCGGGCTGTCGCCACTGGCGGCAGAACGCATGGCGCACGTCTTGGCCTGGGCGGCCCATCAGATGGATGGCCAACCTATTCCGATTGGTTGCCATTTGTATGAGGTCTGGCCACCGGGCGTTGACAAGATCCGGCAGTCACACCGCGAATAACCAGTTTTCGCTATGCCGTTACCCCATGCTCTTGCACGTAGGCAATAGCTCTAAGTTTCAGTTGGGCGAATTGGCGAGCGTGTTCTCTTTGTCCGTGATCCATTGCGAGCTTGCCTGATAGCGCCAATTGAGCATTGTATTGCTCTATAACAACCGGATTCTCAGCCAATCGGCCGGCAATTATATGGCTCATGAAGTCATCTGCACTTTTCCCTCTCGTGTTCAGACGCACTTGAGTCTCTCTCGTGCCGATCAATTCGAATCCGAACTTCTGATAAAACGGTACCTTCTCGATAAAACAACTCAGCTCTGCATGTGGGTAGTGTGCGAGCACTTCATGCATCATTGCTCCTCCCACGCCTTGGTTGCGATGGCTTTCCAGCACGGCCATGTAACAGATGCCGCAAGCGTCGGAGGCGGATCGAAGCGGGAGATATAAGTTGTATCCCACGACCTTGCTGCGGTCGTTTTCATCCAAAGCCACGACTAATTCAGTCTTACTTTCTGACGACTCATCCATTCTGCTCAGATAAATCGCAACCTCAAGTCCGAGTGAGCACTGCAGAACAGAATGTAGAGGATTATTCGCAGCAATGCCTTCGAGACTCAGTTCGCTGGCGTACTCCATTGTGATTTCTATAATCTGATCATAGATTTCAGGGCTGGGAGAAGAGGTGTAACGTTCGATGACTGCCACGGGGGTGCTCCTTGCTTTGATCCCGGATTAATATATCCATGAGGATGTTTCTTGTAACTGGGAAAAATGATCGGGCTGGTTGCGCGCGACGCGATACTCAGCCCCAATACATTTGCAATTTTGCTCGGTGACTATGGGGCATTTTTTCAGCCCCAAAACCGATGCAATTACTCCGTCGCCGCCTCTTCCTTCAGGTTCAGGCGGAATGCATCGCGCGCGGTTTTTCCGACGTAAGTGGTGAGCGCGTAATTCGCTGTGCCACCAATGATCACGCCAATCCCGAACGGGATCACTTTCGCGGCGGCTTTCTGAGTAAACGAAATGCCGATTTTTGCGAACAGTTCCTTGATGATCTGCAGCGTTGGGCCTTTCAAATACTGCTGAACCATGCGCACGCCGGCCTTGCTGGCGATTCGGGTGGCGCCGGTCGAACCCATCTGCTCAAGCGAGCCGTACAACGCGATGATGTACGACATGTGCTTGGCATCTTCGTTGGACATGTTGCCGTTGATGGCGACCGCCAGGCACATGGTCATGTCGATCTGCAGCTTCATGCACACCGAGATATCCGCCAGCCCGCCACCGACAGCACTGACCGCCGTGCCGATACCGGGAATAACGCCCGGCAGGGCCGTAGCGGCGCCAGACGTTGCGGCCAATTTCGAGTAGCGGCTGATGATCTTGTCGACGACGGCATCTTGAATCTTTTCATCTGACGCGGTAGGCGCCGATTTGCGGGCTTGCGATTCGTACTGGGTGACCAGTTCGCGGGCATCTTGCGGGCTGATGGCGATGGCTTCTACCATCTTCATCAAAGAGGAACTGCTTTCTTCTTTTACTTGGGTCATACCGAATTCCATTCGTAGATTTTAATCAGTGACGTGTTCACGGCCGAGCGCGGGTTCTGAGAGTGCCATAATTGATATCAAAACAACATTACCTTTAGGGCTAGTGTCAGCGCTCTTTCACGTCGATTCGAGCGGTGGATGAGGTTCTTTTTCAGGCGCTGCCCATTTCCTCATACGAAACATCGAACGCGGTAACGCGTTCAGCCCACAGCGTTTCAACGGCGTCGTGGATGATTCGGCAAGCCTTGAATTGAGCGGGCTTTCGGGCCCTTTGCGGTTGTTGGCAGTACAGGCGTATTTGTCACAGCCCTCCGCGTCTAGTAAAAAGCTCACTTCAAATGACCAACACTGAACGATTTATGACGACTGACTACGGGCAACGCATTTGTAATCGATGCGGTGATTCGATTACCGCCTACTGTCCGTCACTGCAGACACTTGTGGCGCTAACGGACTTCCACGGCAAGGGTGATCAGGCCGTGGTAGATGAAATCGCCCGTCGGGAAAGTATCGACCCGGTTATTGTCTGGGAGTATTTCCGTCATCGGATGAAGCCATGTTGCGAACAAAAGGTCGCCCACTGCTCCTACTGCGGCGGGCGGTTGAGGACCTGGCGTGCGCGGCAATGCATGCACTGTTTCAAGGATTGGCGCTGACGGCACAGTGATCCCTTTTCGATAACCTTGAGGCGCTGAGATGGATTGTCATCGCGACCTGATTTCAGCAATAGAATCGTTTGATTGCTGGGAGCAGCCCTGGACATTTTATGAGTCCGTATCTTCCGCACCCACTCTCGATTCGAATGACCGCGAAACGCTAAATCGCGTTTGGGAAGTCGCCATGGAAAGTGAAGGTTGGAGGGCGAGCAAGGATTTTGCTGATGCCAGCTCGTTGGCAAATGCTCGCCTCGCGTCCGGATTTCCCTGGCTTACAACTGTGGCCCGGCGGCAGCTTGTTAATGGGGCTTCTTATCAGTGGCGGTGAGCGTGATCGTCCCGGGGCAGGATGACCGGCCCAAATGAAACTACTTCAGGTTGCGGGGTTGAGCGTCCGCACCCTGTAGGGCCTGCATCAGACTTCGAACGACATACGCTTCAACCGCACCTTCACTGGCGCCCGCTTCAAAACCTGCGCAACAAACCGATGCGTCGCCGTCGCTCACGCGGTAAACGGCAATGACACTGCCAGGCCCGCAGCCCGTGTGTCCGCTAAGGGTATAACCCCCTTCGATCGATCCCTGCATCAAACCCAGCCCATACCCCGGCGTAATCCACGGACGTCCCGGAATCGGGCCGCCCAGTGTTTTTGCTGCCTGCATTTCTTCGAGCAAGTCTGTGGGAAGGAGGTGGCCCGCGAGTAGTCGATCAAGCAACAGCGCAGCTTGCGAAAGGGGGCCGATCAGCAGGCCGTGATAGACCCAGCCAGGGTCATAATTCGAGGTGCTTGCCGAGTAGGTATCCTGCACGTCGTTTCGCGTTTTAGCGAAGCGAACGTTCGACAGGCCTAAAGCGCCGAGAACGCGTTGATTGACTGCGTCTTCAAGCGACAGATCAGTCACTCGCTCAATCAGCCTGCCGACGAGCAGGTAACCCACGTTCGAGTAGCGCCATCCGCTTCCGGGGCTATATCGAAGTCGGTTACCGTCAAGGCGTTGCATCATTTCATCGGCGGACCAGGCTGCCTGATGGTTAGCGACGGCGGCGTGATAGTCGGCCAATTCGCTGTAGTCGGCGAGGCCTGCTTCATGGCGCAATAGTTGGCGCAGTGTGAAGGGTTGATCAAGGATGGGGGCGTCCAGGCTGACCAGTCTGTCGCGCACTAATGTCAGGGCTGTTGCCGCCAGGACTGTTTTTGTAAAACTCCACCACGGGGCCAAGAGGTCTGAGTGGTCAGTTGCTGGAGGCTGGCCGTTCAATACAAGTGAACTCAGCATTGGATTCCCTGGGATTGCGAATGGGTTGGCAGGGCAACAAGATATCTCATATCGCCGTTGCTGCAGACTGTTGGAGGTATTGTATTGATTGGGTGGCTCCTATGGCCGATTTCTGCCATCCGCCATCGGTACCTTACGACGCGTTCATGCATCGTACGTCTCATAACAGCTTGGCACCGGAAAACTGGCCTCTCTTGCTCAGCTTCCACGAATCAGGCGTAAGTTGATGCCACTGCGTAGGCTAATGAGCTTGATTCATGAGAGGAGAGTGTTTGCCGCTCCTTCAGAAAATCGTCTTCCAGCCGATAACCTTATGCGTATATCGGGTGCCTGGACATGCTTCTGTCGAGGCGGGTCCTGTACTGATGGAATCACAAACTTTAGGAATCAAGGATGAAGGGCAAAAAATTTTTTGATGATCTGGTTGAAACAATTCAACAAGATAGCGCCCTCGACGAGGCTGCAAAAGCAGCGGTCTACCGCAATTTCACGAAGTTGAAAGATACGAAAGTCAATCTGCTTATTACAGGCGCCACTGGATGCGGTAAGTCGTCGACGATCAATGCGCTATTCAACACAGACCACGCCAAAGTCGGTCAAGGTGTTGACCCAGAAACGATGGAGATCACCAGATACGAACTCGATAACATTGTTTTATTTGACTCGCCAGGCTTGGGTGACGGCAAAGATGCCGATATTCGCCATTCAAAAGGGATCATCGAAAAGCTTTTCGAAAAAGATGAGCGTGG
Organism: Pseudomonas sp. PB103; assembly: GCF_009764635.1. Lineage (NCBI taxonomy): Bacteria > Pseudomonadati > Pseudomonadota > Gammaproteobacteria > Pseudomonadales > Pseudomonadaceae > Pseudomonas > Pseudomonas sp. PB103. Next base: position 19,401 of record NZ_RWIL01000019.1, read on the forward strand.
TGTGCCTTTAATCGACTTGGTGTTGGTCATACTTGATGGCTCCAGTCGCGATCTGGGGACCTCGTTTGAATTAATAAACAGTGTGATCATTCCTAACCTCGGGGATGATCACAGCCGTTTGTTGGTGGCGATTAACCAAGCTGACATGGCGATGAAAGGCCGCTTTTGGAATCAGGAGACCAATCAACCAGAATCAGCGTTAGTCAGTTTTCTTGAGGAGAAAGTGACGTCTACCAAACGACGCATCAAGGAAGCTACCGATGTTGACGTAGATCCGATCTACTACTCGGCAGGGTATAAAGATGCAGGCCAAGCTCAGAAACCGTATAACCTTTCCAAGTTGCTTCTCCAGATCCTTCGGCATACCAAAGCTGAAAAACGTGCGGTCTTCGCTCAGGACGTTAATACCGATGAGCAAATGTGGAGGGACGACGACCGCCTTTTAGACTATAGAAAAGAAATTCAGCTTACAGTCATAGATTCCATAAAAATTAACGCTTCTATAGGCTCTGATATGGGCGGAGAAATTGGTAGTGCAATCGGTAGTTTGCTTGGAAAAAAAGGGCAAATTCTTGGTGAAGTAGGCGGGAAGGTAGCGGGCGCATTAATCGGTGGGGTAGTGGGCTTCTTTCGCAGCTTCTTCTAAACGAAAAGGCTTTTAGTGAGGCGAGTAACAACTCGCTTCGCTGTTTAAGACTGAGAGGAGGGAAGTATGGGGCTGAATATTCTTCAAACGTCCAGATTCCTACAATGGGCCGAACTTGGGCCTATGTACCGATACGACGATATCCGAACGAAGCTTGAGCAAAATGAGCTATTGATGCCCTTGGATGTATTGCTGGTAGGGGGAACTGGAACTGGAAAAAGCTCAACCTTGAACGCTCTATTCGGGGAGGTAGTGGCCAAGGTTGGGTATGGAGTCGAACCGGAAACTCAGGCGCTGAGTTCACATCAGGTCCACCAGTATCTTCGTTTTCACGACTCTGCCGGATTGGGGGATGGCAAGGCCGCTGACTTGAACCACGCCAAGTCGATAACCGAAATATTGAATCGGTCCACACAAAATCAAAATCAAGGATTCATCGACTTGGTTCTCGTCCTGCTGGATGGAGGATCAAGGGATCTAGGAACGACCTTCAGCTTGCTTGAGAAAGTCATTCTGAAGTCAATCGACTCTGATCGGGTAATTGTCGCCATCAATCAAGCCGACATGGCTATGAAAGGGCGTCATTGGGATTTTGTTACGTGTCGACCCGAGTCAGCGTTATTGGACTTCCTAAATGAAAAAGCGAAGTCGATAGAGAATCGTATTAAAGATTCGACCGGGTTGAATATCCAACGCCCGGTATTTTACAGCGCGCTTCATAAATACAATCTACACGCAGTGATCGATCACATTTACGATCACATTCCCGAAACAGTCCGAATGCTCAATTGATTTCTTGATAGCTGCGGTGCTCTAGGTTTGATTTGCTGTCGATAAAAAATTGAGCAAAATCAGTAAGGGATTGAGCCGTAGTTCCGCTTTTGGCCGGTTGCATCCATTAGTGCGGCGTGCCATCGGCCAAGGGCAGCTTTCTCCACCCTCCCTGAACAAAAGTGTTTATCACTCGTTCATTTAAATAGGGTTGATAATCGGTATAATTCGCTTGGCCGATTGTATCAATATTTATCTGGAGCAGTATCAGCAGTAAATCTGTCAATTGAGTTGTATGGTAGTTAAGTTTTTTGTTAGAGGTTGGAAAGTTTAAAAATTTATATTTACCGTAAAAGCGCGTTCATAACCACCTTTGAAAGCCCCTTGAAAAAGGGAAAGTAGATTTGCATTCATGCCAAACGCGATGTCAAGAGTGATTTCCTTTTCTATGCTAACCAAGGCGCTTGGGTTAAGCGCGGCATGCTCTGCTAGCTTTAATAGTTCTGGTGCATGGTTTAATTGTGTTCTGATGTGGGGTATTAGTGCGTCGGTATGCTCTGTTCTGACGCCGTTCAATATCGCATCAATGCTGAATCGAGTTGTTTTTTTGAGGTCCAGACCTAAGTGTGGCGCAAGTAAAACTATTTCTTTGCTTATGCTGATATCGGTTGTTAAATTAATATTTGTTGTATCAGTGATTTTTATTTTTTTTGCGCCGAGCTTAGAGAATATGTCAATTATGGCTGCTCTCAAATTCTCTAAAACAGAGCGTGAAAAATCTGTTGAATTCACAAGTTTTTCGCCGTGCAAGAAATGTACGCCGCTTGTAATACGTGAGTCTTGAAAAATAGCGCGTACATGTTCAATGCCACCTATGAAGATGTCGCTGTCGTCAGATGGTAGATTTTTCAACAGTAATTCGTACTGTTTTTTTGATGAAAATATTCCTTTAAATAGGCTGTCATCGTGCGAAATGTAGCATTCCATGATCGTTTTTTTGTCGATCGCATTAATAGTGGCTAAATCATTTTCTTTGCTGATGACCGCTTTTACGCTTGAACCACCTCCTGAGCCAGCTTCATAAAGACGTTGCGCTGTATTGTGACTTCTCAGAGAAAAATATTCTTTTAGCGTCTCTTTTGAAATTAAGGCGTTGGCTATGTCGGCAATAGCTTCAGAAGTTGTTTTGCTGGTCTTTATATAGCGGCCAGGCGTAGTAGAGTTTTTATTCGTCACAAGAAATAACATAAATTCTCCCTGTCGTCTCTTAAGGTTTTTTGAGGCATTGGGATGATAGCTGTAATCCATTTATTAGTCCATGCTTCGACTTTTAATCGAAGCGGCGGGGGTGGTCAGCTATAAGATGATTTTTTAGTCGCTAATCTCCTGTATTCGTTAATCGTTAATCGTTAATCGTTTGGTTGATGGGGTTTCAACTAAAGTCGGGTGTGCAGCAGTGCGGTCTACAATTCATGCGCTACCTTGAGTGTGTAATCAACTCGATTGGCGTTTTGGAGTCCGATGGTGAGACTAAATATTCTTCCTGACAGATCACATCCAACCAGATCATCATTTGTTCCTGTGCCTCGAGTCTCGTCTGTTACTACGGATACAGGGTGCCGAAGCGAGGTGCGAAATCATTGTTTGAACGGCGTAAGTTCCAAAGATAACGCGCCGCAATACATCACGGTGTTGCAAACGATCATTTGCGCAATCATGAAACCGAGGCTGGCGCCCAGAAACGCAAAGCCTGCCACTAGCCATGGCAAGCTCGCATTCACGCGGCCTCTCAACAACCACGCCGCCACGCTTGCACCGACGAACATCCCAGGAAGGGAAAATAAATGGCCCAGCCCGACGAGACCACCGTCGCGGCCCAAGTGCGTGATGGCGGCCATGTAGATCAGAAGGGTCATGATCGCGGCCGCTGTCGTACCGGTGAGAAACAGAGAGCGTGCCCGTAGAATCAAGCCGGGGAGCACAATGAGCGCCGGGGCCCCAACGAGGTACCAATAGCCAAAATACAGCGTGTTGCCAGCAATGGCTGCGTAAACGAGAACAAGCGTGACCAACACCATCGAGTAGGCTAAATCGTCCCTGAAGACCATTTGAACTCCCTTGCATTGCTAACAGAGTCGGTATTGTCGACGTAGATTAGCTGATGGCCAGGTATTCGTTCAGTTGCCCGCAATGGGCCGGTCTCCGTGGGCTGCAGAGATTTCCACGCCAATCAGCGCGCCAATCAACTTCCGCGCCTTTTTGCCATCCGCTGCATAAAGTCCCGACAAAGGCGTTTGATCCGTCAAGCGGTGCAGGCGGAAATGGTTATAGAACGCCTGTCCCAGACGCTGCCCCTCAAACGTCCCCGCGTCCCACTGGCTGAAAAAGTCATCAAACGCAGCGCGTTCGATCTCCAGTGGCGCAAGCAAAGTTGGCCTCACAACAGACTCCACGAAACCCCGACATACACACCCATCCCTTCACCCGGCGTAGACCGCGCGGCATCCAGCCCTTTGTCGTCATAGCCCGGTGTAACCGTCGCCGCATAGTGTTTGTTGGTCAGATTGCGCATGTCCAGCCACGTTTGCCAGTCGCCCTTCGGCGCGTTGTAGCCCAGCGTTGCGCCGAACAGGGCGTAAGGATCGGCGTAATAGCTGTCGGCGTAATCCACCGCCACTTTCGAGACCAGTTGCGTATTCACGGCGGCGAAGAAGCCCTGTGGCCAGTCATAGCGCAATTCGCCCTGGTAGTAATGCATCGGCAGGCCGGGGAGGAGGTTGTCGCCGAAGCGCTCGTCGTCGCGATAGTGGAAGTCGCTGAAGGTGTAAGCCTGGCGCAGGCTCAACTGGCGGCCGTCGGCGGCGGACCAGAGTTTGCTGTTCAGGCTGGCCTCGACGCCTTGGTGTACGGTCGGGCTGGCGTTGAGTTCATACGGGGTGACGGCGCTGGCGTCCGGCAATACCGAGAGCAGTTCGTGGCGCACTTGCGCGTAGTACCAGGCCAGGCTCCATTCGCCGATGGCGCTGTCGCCGCGGCCACCGAGTTCGAGGGTGGTCGCGGTCTGGTTTTGCAGGGTGATCGGGTCTTTCTGGGTGCCGGTGGCCGGGCCGTTGCCCGCCGGGAAGCGCACGTTGGAGCTGTAGATCAGCGACCACGGGTGCGGTGCTTCGACCGAGCGACTGAGGTTGCCGAACACTTGCAGGTCGGGCGTGATCTGATAGCGCAGACCGATGCGCGGTGCGTAGTCCCAGTCGTTCAGGCTGGTTTTGCCGCCGCTTTGCGGGTAGGTCACGTCGCTTTCGCGACGGGTGTAGATGGCGGCGAGGCCGGTGGTCAGCCAGAGGTCGTCGGCGATTTCCAGATCGTTGCCAAAGTGCAGGACGGTGTCCGAGCCTTGATAGGTGAAGTTGCGCATGTGTGTGCCGGGAGCGTAGCCGGCGGTATTACCGGTGGGGATGCGCACCAGCTCGCTGGCGCCGTCGTTCGGCAGGTGTTTGGTCACGCGCAGGCCGACGTTGCTGCGGCTTTCCATACCGAAAAGAGTGTCGCGGCGTTTGTAGTCGAAGGTGCCGCTGACGTCGCTGTAGGCAACTTTCAGGCGGTTGGGGCCTTCGCGCAGATCCATCGGGTAATCGTGGTAGACGAGGCCGGTCTGGATGCTTGAATCGTCGTCGATGTAGAAGGTGGTCTTGTTGCCGATGAAGGTGCTGCCTGGCTGTTTGCGGCTGTCGTCGCGCGCCACATAAGACGGGTTGGCGGCGCGTGGATCGTGTTCGATGGAATGCTTGGTCACACGCCCGGCGAGGTCGTTGTCGGTCTCGCGGTAGCGGATGTAGAAGCGCGTTTCCAGATTCGGGTTGAAGCGATAACCGAAGTTGGCGATCAGGCCTTTGCTTTCGCTGGCGGTGTGGTCCTGATAGCCGTCGGCGTTGGAGTCGGTGAGCGATACGTAGTAGTCGAAGTCGCCGAGCACTTGCCCCGAACTGACCTGACGCTGCTGATAACCGTGGCTGCCGGTGGCGTAGCGCACTTGCAGTTTCGGCGCGTTGTAGCCGGTGTGGCTGACGTAATCGATGGCGCCGCCCAGTGCCAGCGAACCGCGATCAAAACCGTTGGCACCGCGCAGCACTTCTACGTGATCGACCCACAGCGGTTCGAGCAATTCGTACGGCGTGCCGCCGGGGCCGGTCAATGGCAGGCCATCGAGCATCGTGTACAGCCCCGAGGCATGGGCGCCCGGCGCGCGGTTGATGCCCGAGCCCCGAATCGAGATTTTCACGCCTTCGTTGCCCGCCGACTGCGCATAGACCCCCGGCTGATAGGCCAGCACGTCCTGATTGCTGGCGACACGGCCCTGCAAGGGTTGGCGCATGTCGACCACATTGGTGGCGCCGGGCACTTGTTCGAGGCGGGCCTTGGCTTCTTCAACGCTGGCATCCGAACCACTGCGCTCATCCGCCGAAATCAGTACTTGCCCAAGCTCCAGCCCTTGAGTGTCGGCCATCGCCGGGCAGGCGAGGGCCAGCCCGAGCAGGGCGGTGGGCAGGGATTTGGGCGACGGCATCGGGAAACTCCAGCAAACAAGGGGCGGACAATGAACAGTGCGACGTAACAAAGAACGAAGGAAACACATGGCAATTTTGCTTTTTGCCCGGCAATGGCAAACCGCAAGTCGTGGGCTAACCTCACGTGTCTGGTTTGCCGCGTCAATAAACGCTTTGTTTCCGCATTCATTCGTGAGGGCTCGATCATGGCAAAAGACAAGAAAAAGGCCGCCAAGGCGCCTGAAAGTCCCAAGCTGAAAAACAAGGATTACCTCGATCAGTTGCGCAAGCTGCACGTCGAACTGGTCAAGCTGCAGGAGTGGGTGATCGCCAAGGGCGTCAAGGTCTGCATCGTTTTCGAGGGCCGCGATGGCGCCGGCAAGGGCGGGACGATCAAGGCCCTCACCGAGCGTGTCAGCCCGCGCGTCTTTCGGGTGGTGGCGTTGCCTGCGCCGACGGATCGCGAGAAGAGCCAGATGCATGTGCAGCGTTATCTGCCTTATCTGCCGGCAGGGGGCGAGGTGGTGATCTTTGATCGCAGTTGGTACAACCGCGCCGGGGTTGAGCGGGTGATGGGCTTTTGCACGGAGGATCAGGCCGACAAGTTTCTCAAGTCGATCCCGTGGGTCGAGCACGCCATCGTTCAGTCGGGGGTGATCCTGCTCAAGTATTGGCTGGAGGTCAGTCCCGAAGAGCAGACCCGTCGGCTGGAGGCGCGGATCAACGATGGCCGCAAGATCTGGAAACTGACGCCGATGGACCTCAAGTCCTACAGCCGCTGGTACGACTATTCCCGCGCGCGCGACGAGATGTTCAAACACACCGACACCGAACATGCGCCGTGGCGCGTAGCTGATTCGAACGACAAGCGCCGGGCGCGGCTGAACATCATCACCGACGTGCTCAGCCGCATTCCCTATGAGGAGGTGAAACGCGAAAAGGTGGAATTGCCCAAACGGCAGAAACCCGGCAAATACCGCGAGCCGGATTACCCCTACCAGCGCGTAGCCGAAAAATTCTAGTCCCCCTCTGTAGGAGCTGCCGAAGGCTGCGATCTTTTGACCTTGATCCTGAAAAACAAAATCAAAAGATCGCAGCCTTCGGCAGCTCCTACCGGTCTTGCGGAAAAATTCGACGTGCTTTTTGGGGAGGTTTTTTCGGTTAGATGACGCTGGCGCGGTTGAGGTTGCTGAGGTGGCCGGCACCTGCTGCCTGCAAGCGCGCGATGAGGTCCTGGCGCGCGGTTTGCCCGCCCGCGCGGACGTATTCCAGTTCAGCGGCGGTGATCAGCACCACCGGCACGAGTTTCACCGGCGACAGCGGCATGTCTTCCAGCAGCGTCGGGAAGTCCGGCTGCGGCGCGCCGAGCAGGACGCCGACCATGTCGTCCTCGGTGACGAACTGTGCAGGCAACTGATCGCTCATGTAATGCGATTGACTGAACCCCGGAAGCTCCAGCGACAGTGCGCCGTACTGTTGCAACTGGCCGGTGATGCCGCCAGCGTTCGCCACCGTCGCGGCGATGTGCTTGAGCATTTCAAAGGCCCAGCTTTGCTGGAGCGGGGCGACATCGCCCAGCGCACCGCGTGCATGCTCGGGAATGTCGGCGGTTTCGACGAACAATTCCATTTCGAAACCATTGCTCCGGCCTTCAGGATCATCGAACGGGTCCGACAGGCCCTCGCTGGCGAGAATGATCGAATCACCACGGCGCACGATGCGATACGCCTGCCGGGTCGAAGGCCAGTCCGGGCCGCCCATGAAGCTCGGGCTGATCATGTAACCCAGCACATCGCGCTCACTCACACCGACCGCATTCCAGTGCCGATCAAGGCACGCCTGGCTGGCTTCACGCGCCGCCAGGTTGGCTTTTTCCGCCTCGCTCAGGTCGAGCTCCGAGAACGATTCGTCGACGGGTTGTGCCGACGGCAACTCGGGTTTTTTCTTCGAGGCGAACAGCTTTTTAAAGAATTCCACGGGCGTTCCTTGCTAGGTAAAAATCAGCGGCGAAGTTTGCCATAAGGCCTGATCACTTTGCCCGCAACGTCTGTTCAATAACCTCGACAAACGCCTTCACCAGTGGACTGCGTTCGCGCTTGCGCGTCAGCACCAGCAAAGGCGCCGTCGCACCCGGTTCGGCCAGTGGGCGATAGGTCACGCCGCGTTTCACCAGGGTCTGCGTGCATTGCGGCACCACCGCCACGCCACGGCCGGCAGCGACCAGCGCGATGATCGAGGTGATCTGTTTACCGGTCGGTGCCGGCAGCGGGGTCAGGCCGTTGCGGTGGTACAGCGCCGCAATGATGTCGTTCAGGCCCGAGCCGTAATCGCTGGGGAAGGCGATCAACGGGTACGCGCTCAACTCGGCCAGGGTCACCTGATCCTGTTGCGCCAGCGGGCTGTCGCTGGCAATTGCAGCCACTAGCGGTTCGTTGTCCAGGCAGATCGCCTGCACCTCGGAATCATCGCCGGGCGGTTGCATGCGGCTCATGCCGATGTCGAGGCGGCCCTCGATGATCTGCGCCCATTGCGTGCTGGACGCGCCTTCTTCGACGGTCAGTTGCACATCCGGATACGACGAACAGAAGGTCTGGATGGTCTGGCTGAAAATGTCCGACAGCGCAATCGAACTCGCATAGCCCACCGCCAGATGGCCGGCTGAACCCGCTGCCAGTTTGCTGGTGATGGTGGCGGTCAGATCAACCTGTTCCAGCACCGCCCGGGCGTAGGGCAGAAAGTGCCGGCCCTCGGACGTCAGCGTGACGTTGCGCGTGCTGCGATCGAACAGGCGAAAACCCAATTCGGTTTCCAGTGCCGAGATCTGTCGAGTCAGCGGTGGCTGGGCGATGTGCAAGCGCGCGGCGGCACGACCAAAGTGCAGTTCGTCGCTGACGACCAGGAAGTAACGCAGACGGCGCAGATCGATCATGTTCATCCTTGGGTATCAATCGGTCGGAAATAGGTATTGGATCGTTTCGACAGCCCATCTTATAAAAGTGTTTGAAATCATTACGAACTTTTCTTATGAATCCTCGCGTGTTTTGTCCTCGGGTCGCCTTGTTTCTGTCGGGATGCGCGGCTTTCATCAACCTTTATGCCACACAAGGCCTGCTCAACGAGTTGGCCGCTGACTTTGACGTGTCGGCCCGGCAAGCCAGCTGGAGCATTACCGTCACCACCCTGGCCGTCGCCCTGACGGCGCTGTTTGTCGGTCGATTGAGTGCGCGGGCCGAGCAGCACCGGGTCATCGCCCTGGCCGCTATCCTCTTGGCGCTGCCGGCGTTATTGGCCGCATGGGCCGGCAGTTTCAGTGAGTTTCTACTCTGGCGATCCGTGCAAGGCATGCTGATTCCGGTGGTGTTCGCCACCAGCATTGCCTACATCGGCGTGCGCTGGAAGGACGGCGCGGTCACGGAAGTGACCAGCGTGTACGTTGCCGGCACCGTGCTGGGCGGTTTTTGCGGACGCTTTCTCACCGGCTGGACCACCGAGCTTGCCGATTGGCGTATGGCGCTGGCATTGCTCGCCGGGTTGAGCCTGATTCTCGGCCTGGCGATTGCCTGGTTGTTGCCGCGCAATCCACCCGCGCCAGTGCAAAGTCCCGCTGATCGCAAATCAACGCCCAGCGAGCGATTCAGCAAGCCGTTGCTGGCCGCTTATGCCGTGGGTTTTTGCGTGCTGTTTGCGCAAATCGCGATGTTTACCTACGTCGGCTTGCACCTCAGTCATGCACCGTTTTCGTTGAGCACCGGTGAGCTTGGTGCGATTTATTCAGTCTTTCTGCTGGCGCTGGTGGTGGTGCCGGTGGCCGGGCGCCTCGGTAAAGCGCGGCCGCGCAGCGATTTGATCAAAGTGGCGGCGTGCCTTGGGGTGACCGGCTCGCTGCTGACGCTGACGTCGTCCTTGTGGCTGATCGTCCTGGGTCTGGCGCTCAGCTCCACCGGGGTGTTCCTCGCACAAGCCGCCGCCAATGCGTTTATCACCGCCCACGCCCGGCAAGACAAGGCCGGCGCCGTCGGCCTGTACCTGACCAGTTATTACCTGGGCGGCAGCTTCGGCGCTTTCGTGCCGGGCACGCTGTGGGAGCTGGGTGGCTGGCCGGCCTGTATTGCGCTGATTGTGATGTTCCAGGTGCTGCCACTTCTGGTGATCCGCAGCGGCTGGAAAGTCTCTGCATTGCCGGTGATCGCCGGCCCACACGCGCTGAACGCGCTCGATTCAACATCCAACAAGGAAAAAGTGAGATGACCGTGAGTAACCTGCAGACGCTGCAAAGCCAGTTGTTGAACGTGATCGAGCCGGTGCTCGAGGACATGCCGGACGGTGTTTTGAAGCAGGCGCTGGTGGCGACATTCCGCAGCGAAGAGGCGGCCCTGCTGGACATCGAAGCGTCGTTCCAGTTGCTCACTTCGCGTCGCCATGACGCCGTGCCGTTGCGCACCTTCTTCGGCAGTTGGTCGAAAACCAATAACTCAGCCGCCAGCGTCTCGGGGCTGGCCAACCGGATCACCTTGCTCGCGCGTTCGGAGCAGGGCGGGGAGGCGGCGCAACGGCTGCATCAAGTGTGCAGCAGCCTGCAACGGATCACCGACGAAGATCTCGGCGCGCTGGGCAACATTCTGCACTCCGAGCTGTTCTACAACATGGCCACACCGATCTGCGGCGACGATCAATGGTTGCTCAAGGAAAACTGCCTGCCGTCGGCACAAGCCTTCAAGGACTGGGCGGACAGCCGACGCCTGCGCGATCGCGATCTGCTGGAAGGCCTGCTGACCACACTGGTGCATGAGGTCTACACCCACGGCGAAGTCGAATTCATTCATCCGCTGTTCAAGCAATGGTTCGAGCGAGACATGGGCGTGCCGGCCGCGAAGGTGCGTTCGACAGTCGCCTGGGTGACCGTGCACACCGGTGGCACCGAGAGCAATCACTTCGCTCACGCGGTGGCAGCGGTCGAGGAATTCGTCGATGTCATGGGCATCGCCGTGGTTCAGGCGGCGGCGCAGGAAATCTTCAGCGAGTACCTGCAACGCAAGGCCACGGTCATGCGCGATTGCGCGGAACATCTGGTTTAAGTGACCGAAAATCGCTGAAACGTTCTGAAAAGTATCAATAACGACGGAATCGGTATTGGCCTGCAGCGCAGGTTTTTATCAAGATGTTGTGGCCAAGGACCGGCCTGTACTGGCCGGTCCGAAGTTCGACGAACCCCGGAAGATCGCAAGGAAGGCCGTATGCAGCTCATTGTTTTTTGCCCGCCGAAAATTATTCTCCAGCACAGCGCCGACAGCTGGTCTGCCGCGCTGGGGCGTGAGGGCGTCCTGTTGAGCTGCACCTCGCGAATGGCGGAAATCGCCGCGCATTTGGGCGAGAGCGTGCGCTTCCAGCTCTTCGACAATTTCAATGACAGTGCGCTGGTCGAGATCGATGTCTATGAGATCGCCCGCGAACTGCATGCGCCGCTGTGCGTGGCGTTGGCCGAGATCGACGTGTTGCGGGTGGCGCGGATCAATGATCGCCTCGGCATCACCCAGGGCGCGGAAGAGCGCGCGATGTTTTACCGGGACAAGTTCCTGATGAAACAGCGGACCCGCCAGTGTGGCTTTGCAATTGCCGAAATGGCGCAAATCCACAACGCCACTGAAGCGGTGCGTTTCAGCGAACGCCATGGTTTTCCGGTGGTGGTCAAACCGCGCGATGGTCGTGGTTCCAACGGCGTCGAAGTGCTCAAGGACCTTGGGCAACTGACACAGTGGCTGGCCGCGCGTCCGTCCACCACCTTCCACAACCTGATGATCGAAAGCTACGTGCGCGGCAGCCATTACATCGTCAACGGTTTGTACATCGAAGGGCAGCCGATCCTCGTGTCACCGGTGCGGGTGATGACCTCGGCGCTGGATTTTTTGGGCGGCAAGTCCCACGACCTGCACATGCTCGATGCGAGCAATCCGCTGCGCGAACGGCTGGTTCAGTACGCCCGTTCGCTGGTCGAAGACGTTTTACCGTCGGATCCGACGATGCTGTTTCACCTGGAATTGTTCGTTGCCGAGAACGGTGAAATCATCCTCTGTGAAATCGCTTCGCGGTTGGGCGGGGTGTTCTTCAATCAGGAGCTGACTCATGCCTGGGGCATCGATCCGCGCATGAGCTTCCTGCGTGCGCTGCAGGATCCGACCTACCGCCCCGAGCCGATGGTCGAGCCGTTGCAGATGGTCGGGCATATCAGCATCCCGCCGCGTGTCGGTCTGCTGCGTGACGTGCCGCACACCTGCACGTTGCCAAGCGTTCTCGAATACCGCATTTCGGCGAAGAAAATGACGTCTTATTCGAGCATGGAATTCACCAACTCGGAGATCCTCAACGCCATTGTGGCGGGGCGCAACGAGGCTGAGCTGCGCGACAACCTGCAGCAGGTCGAACGCTGGTTCCACGAGAGTTGCGACTGGTCCACCAGCGCCGTTGCTGCCCTGGTCTAGACCGCAGCGCCGATTCTTCCGACATCAATTGAGCTGACCTTCCCGTGCTGGACGGGACGGTCACGCCCTCAGAAAAGTGGATATCCCATGAACAAAGTGATCGAAAGCCTTATCCCGATTCCTGTGGCGGCGCTCGGCGCATGGCTCGGCTATCTGACCGGATTTCCCCTCGGCGATTTGATCGGCGCGATTTGCGCGGTGACCGCGTTGAGCAAGTTCGGCGTGCCGATGCGCATGCCGTATCCGTTCGTGGCCACGGTTCAGTTGCTGCTGGGCATCAGCGTCGGCTCCATTGTCACTGGCTCGATGATCAAGGAATTGAGCGACTTCAGCATTCTGGTCGGTCTGGTCATCTGCATGACCACGCAGATTTTCGTCGGCTACAACTGGCTGCGGCGCATGGAGAAATGGGGCCACATTGAAAGCCTGCTGGGCTCGATTCCCGGGGCGATGGCGGCGGTGATGACGGTGTCGGGCGAGCAGGGGCCGGCGTCCGGGCGCATCGCGTTCGTACACATTGTGCGCTTGCTTGCGCTGTTGGCCGTGGTGACGATTATCGCCGGCGGCCACGCCGACAGCGTCACCCCGGTGCTGGGCACCCTGGACAACTACCTGGGCGTGATCCCGCCCGCGATTGCTGCGGTAGCGCTCGGTTATCTGCTGGAACGTTTCGATGTGCCGGCGCCGTACATGCTCACCGGTTTGATTTGCACGGCCGGGGTCAATGTCGCGTTTCCGCAGGCCAATCTGCACGTGCCGGATCCTTTCGCCATCGTCGCGCTGATCCTGCTCGGTGGCTTGATCGGCATTCGCCTCAAGGACATCACCTTCAAGGATGTCGTGCGTTACATCCGCGCCGGCCTGGTGGTCACCGCACTGACGTTCTGCACGACGCTGCTGGTGGCGTTCGTCTTCAGCAAATTGACCGGCAAACCGTTCCTCACGCTGTTCATGTCGTGGGTGCCCGGTGGCGTCGAAGTGATGACCGCCGCCGCGCTGCTGCTCAAGCTCGACCCGGCCTTCGTCATGCTCAACCACGTGGTGCGGATGTCGATCATCCACATTTCCCCGGTGTTTTTGCCCAAGCGTCTGTTGCAGGAACAACCTCAGCCCGAGCAATAACGGCTGCCTACCTTCGAATGACAAGGATTTGATCTCGATGACTGCTATTGCAATTCATGACCCTACGCTGCGCGACGGAAATCACGCGGTGTCCCATTCGCTGAGCCTTGAAGACATCGCCACCTACTGCCGCGCCGTCGATGGCTGTGGGCTGAATGTGGTGGAAGTCGGCCACGGCAACGGCCTGGGCGCATCTTCGCTGCAACTGGGGTTGGCACGTTACAAAGACACGGAAATGCTCGAAACCGCGCGGGCCAACCTGACGCAGTCGAAACTGGGCATTCACATGATCCCCGGCTTTGCGCGCTTGAGCGACATCGACACGGCCCTGAGCATCGGCGTCGAGGTGCTGCGCATCGCCTCGCATTGCACCGAGGCCAGCGTGACCGAAAGCTACATCGAACATGCGCGAGCCAAAGGCGCGTTCGTCCACGGTGTGCTGATGATGACCCACATGGCCAGTGCCGAGCGCTTGCTCGAAGAAGCCTTGAAGCAACAAGGCTACGGCGCCAACGCGCTGGTGCTGATGGATTCGGCCGGGCACTTCGACCCGGACAGTACCCGCGAGAAGATCGGCCTGCTGGCCCGTGAGTTGTCGATTCCGGTGGGCTTTCATGGCCACAACAACCTTGGCCTGGCAGTGGCCAACTCGCTGGCGGCGGCCCAGGCCGGGGCGACCATCATCGACGGTTGCATGCGCGGCTTCGGTGCCGGTGCCGGCAATACTCAGCTGGAAGTGCTGTGCGCCGTCCTCGAACGCTATCAGTTCGACACCGGCGTCGACGTCTTCGGGCTGTGCCGTGCCGTCGACAGCCTGGAAGAATTCACCCCGGTCAGGACACCGACAGTGGTCAAGACCGCCAACCTGATCAGCGGCCTCTACGGGGTGTGCAGCGGCTTTGAAAAGCACGTCGCCCGGGCGGCGGCCGAGTTCCACGTCGAACCGCGCAGAATCTACGAAGAGTTGGCCCGTTGCAACGCTGTGGCCGGTCAGGAAGACCTGATCATTTCGGTCGCCAGCCGCCTCTCTCAACCCGCCGTCGCCTGACTCTGGAGCCCCACATGACTTTGAAAACCGCGATTATCGGCAGCGGCAATATCGGCTGCGACATCCTCTGTAAAGTACTCGCCCACCCGGATCTCGACTGCACGCTGGTGGCCGGGCGCTCACCGCAATCGGCCGGCCTCGCGTTCGCCCGTGAGCGCGGCGTCGCCACCACCGCTGACGGCATCGAAGGCCTGTTCGCGCGCATCAACGACTTCGACGTGGTGTTCGATGCCACGTCGGCGACCGACCATGAAATCCATGCGCCGCGCCTGATCGACGCCGGCAAGGCGATCATCAACCTGACCCCGGCCTCGCTCGGCAGCCTGTGCGTGCCGTCGCTCAACGGTCTGGCGCTGACCGAAGCGACCAACGTCAACATGATTACGTGTGGCGGCCAGGCATCGATCCCGCTCGCGGCCGCCATTGCGCGGGCCAATCCGGGTTTGCACTACCTCGAAGTGGTGTCGTCGATCAGCGCTGAAAGCGCAGGTCCTGCGACGCGCCGCAACCTCAGCAACTACATCACCACCACCGAAAATGCGCTGAAACATTTCACCGGCTGCGGCGACGTCAAGGCGATCCTCAACATCAATCCGGCCAAGCCGAATGTGTACATGCAGACCGCGGTGTCGGCGCTGATCGAAAACATTGATATGGCGGCGACACGCCGCGAAGTCGAGCGCGCGGTAAGTCAGGTGCAGTCTGCGGTGCCGGGTTATGAAGTGATCGTCGATCTGCATTACAGCGAGGGTCGACTGTTCACGATGGTGCGCGTCGAAGGCGCGGGGGATTTTCTCGATCCGAGCGCCGGCAACCTCGACATCATCACTGCCACGGCCACGCACATGGCCGCCCTCATGGCGCGCGGTCGCGTCGCCGAACGCGCTGCCTGACCTCGGCTCACGGAGAGACTTGTATGCCTGCTCTTTCGCCCGATCTTGAATTTGCGCGGTTCTGCCCGATCCTCGGTGTTGCGCAAAAAGTCAGGGAAACCGAACACCCGGTCATCGACCTGGGTGTCGGCGTGCCAGGCTTTTTGCCGGCGCCGCACATCATCGAAGCGGCGGTCAAAGCCGCCTGCGAGCACTCTGGCGGCTATGGCGCCAGCCAGGGTGACGACGCGCTGCTCGCGGCGTATCTGGGTTACCTGCACGCGCAGGGTTTTACCCATTACGCGAAGCAGAATCTGGTCGCCGGCCTTGGCGCCAAGCACCTGTTGTTCAGCGTCTTGCGCGCGATCATTTGCCCGGGCGACGAGATCCTTGTCTCGACGCCGTGCTGGCCGACCTATTTCGACATTGCCGACCTGGTCGGGGCGGGCGTGGTCAACGTCGTCTGCACCGCCGAAACCGGCTACAAGATGACTGCGCAGGCGCTGGAAAAGGCGCTGACCCACAACGTGCGCGTGGTCATGCTCAACTCGCCGGGCAACCCGACCGGTGCGGTGTATTCGGCGCGGGAATTGGCGCAACTGGCCGAGGTCTTGCGCAAGAACGACGTGTGGATCATCTCCGACGATGTCTATCAGCGCTTCGTCTACGACATGGACAGTTGCCCAAACCTGCTGTCTGTCGCACCGGACCTGAGCGCGCGCATCATCAAGATCGACAGCGTCTCCAAGCTCTATGGCATGCCGGGCTGGCGGGTCGGATTGCTGGCGGCCGATGCGCGCATTGCCACGGCGGTGACCACGCTCAACTCCAATTCGATCTCGAACATCCCGCCGATTCCCGCTGCTGCCGCAGCTGCGGCGTTCAATGGCGATCAGGGATTTTCTTTTGCGGCCCGAGATCGTTTGGCCGCGCAGCGCCAAGCGTTGCTCAACGAACTGGAAGACGCGCCCCATCTGCGGTTTTGCCCGCCTGGGGGAGCGTTCTATCTGTTCATGGACATCCGCCAAGCGCTGGGCAAATCGTTGCGCGGTCAATTGATCGCAGACGACGAGGCGTTCTGCTCGGTGCTGCTTGAGGCGTACGGCGTGGCGCTGATTCCGGGGAGTTTTTTCGGCGCGCCGGGCCATGCGCGATTGTCCTATTCGGGCGATCCGGAGCAGGTCCAGGCCGGCGCCGTGCGTTTGAAAGCGTTCCTCAGCGCCCTCGAGTGACAGTGTGCGGGCAGGGCGGCTGAAGCCAACGTTGGAAGCGGTTCACTATAAGGAAATACCTTGATGAAAAGTGCCTTTGCAATCGTCGGCTGCGGCGCGACGGCTGTCGCATTCCTGCAACGTCATCTCGACCGCGTCGCTGCCGGCAGTGCGCCGGCCGGGGTGATTTACCTGTTCGAAAAACGCCAGGACTTTGGCCCGGGCGCTGCTTATGAAGCCGACCTGCAGAGCAATATTCTCAACACCAAAACCGCTTTCATCACGCCTTATCCCGATCAGCCGGGGCATTTCCAGCGCTGGCTCGAAGAACACCCGAGCGCCTGGCGCAGCGCGTTTCCCGCGTTTCAACCGGCGGCGGAAAGCTTTGCGCCGCGCGCATTGTTCGGTGTCTACCTGCAACATCAGATCAGGAAAATCGTCCTGCGTGGCGCGTCACTCGGCTGCCAGATCGTGTTGATGCACGCGGAAGTCTGCGCCATCGATCCGATCGACGGCACCGAGACCGTGCGCACGCGCTGCGGGGTGAGTATCGCCACGCAAAAGGTCTTGTTGTTCTGTGGCCCGCTGGGCAAGAAAATCGACCCGGCTCGGCACGATGCACGCGTCTTGCCGACGCCCTATCCGGTATCGCGCCTGCTCAGGGTTATCGACCCGGACGAGCGCGTGGCGGTGATCGGTGCGCGCTTGAGCGCCATCGACACGGTGATTGCCTTGGTCGAAGGTGGGCACCGTGGGCCAATTCGCATGCATTCGCGCAGCGGCTATTTTCCGGTGGTGCGCGGCACCCAGGAGCGCGTCGAACTCAAGTATCTGACACGCGAGGGCGTGCGTGCGCTGGTTGCGCAAAACGGGCCGCTGCAGATCAGTGATCTGGTTGCGCTGTTTCGCAAGGAACTGGCCGCGCATGACCCGGCGTCGACCACCGCGGTGATCCCGATGCCGGCGCCACCGACGGACGTGCTGCGCTTTATCGAGGACGAACTCAACGTCTCCCGGGCGCCGCGCATCTGGCAGGCGATTCTCTATGCCACCAACGGCTTTATCGAACACGTGTGGCAAGCGCTGGACGACGGCGCGCAGGCGCGGTTCATGAGCGAATATTTCAGCTTTTTCATGGCCTATCGCGTGTCGATCCCCAGCGAAAATGCGCGCAAGATCCTTAGCTACCTGCGCAGCGGCCAGCTCGAATTCGTCGCCGGAGCGTTTGCTTCAGCGCCGGCAGATGCGCAGGGCCTGACATTGAAGGGCGCAGGCTGGGCGCACGTTTACGATCGGCTGATCCACGCCACAGGTTTCCCGCGTGATGCGCAACTGTTGGACTCGGCGTTGCTCGCTGCGCTGATCAAGAACGGCACGGCCACGGCGCATGCCATGGGCGGCATCTGCGTCGACCCCGACAGCTATCGCCTTGAGGGCCGGGCTGCAGGCACGCGGCAGATCTATGCGGTGGGCGAACTCACGGTCGGGCAGTTCTTCTTCACCTCGGCACTGGAAATCAACGGCCGCCACGCCTTTCGCTGTGCCGACGCGATGCAGTGGCAAGGGCAGTCCCAGCGACTGGAGCGCCTGGAAGAGCACGTTTGAAAATACCCATGGTTGCAAGGCACTACGGCGCCACCCGTCGACTGCGCTGAACGTCGCGAACGTACCTCTCTCTACCGAATGAGCCTTCAGGAGAGAGTCCCTATGTTCGATCAGCAAAAAAAACAATCACTGGCGGCATGGCGCAAACTGGCAACCCAATCGCAGATGCGCCTGGACCCGGAAGAACAATATGACGAGTTGCTCAAAGCCGCCGACGAAATGGAAGAGCAGGGGCTGATCACCAGCGCCGAGTGGCGCCAGTTGGTGCGCGATGCCGGCAGCGTCTTCACCGGTACGCAATAGCGCCGGGCGCGGCAATAAAAAAGGCTCGGCCAATGGCCGAGCCTCATAGGGGTGAGGTTTACGCTGCCATGTTGCCCGCCGCCATTTCTTTCTTGCAGCTGGCTTTCATGGCTTCCATTTGAGCGCCCAGCTCATCGAGTTTGGCTTTGCCCAAGAGTTTTTTCGCTTGCGGGAACATTTCGGTTTCTTCCTCTTCGATGTGATGTTCCAGCAACTCCTTGACGACCTTGACCCGTCCCGCAAACTCAGGGGAACCCGGATCGGTGATTTTCAGATCCGGCAGCACCAGCGAGTCGACGGTGCGATGCTCTTCCTTCGCTTCGAAGTACATGATGTCCTGTTCCTTGGTGCCGGCAGCTTTGAAGGCGGGGTAGAGGATTTCTTCTTCGAGGCGCGTGTGAATTGAAATCTCCATCTCCAGTTTGCCCAACAGCTCCATGCGTTTTTTCAGGGCCCGCTCAGTCGATTCGCTGAGCTGAGTGAGGAGCGCTTTGACTTTTTCATGATCGGCTTTGAGCAGGTCGATGGCATTCATGGGGTATTCCTCTGCTGTCATGGCATAAACACGGGCGGTCGTTTTCGACACGCTAACGCTGGTAAACCTGCGCATTTGTCATGCCAACCCTGGCTGCTCGTTGCAGGTGTCTAGGTCGGTAGTGCCGCGCGCACGGGGCCATTGGCCGTCATGCAGCCTGCATGAAAGGGGGCCGGAGGAGGTTGCAAATAACCGTGGCGAAGGTGGCCGAAAGCGTTTTTGCGGACAGCGGCCATTCAGGTCACGCGACCTTTTCGGCTGGTGGCCGAGCCCGACGAATGCGGGTCTCTGGAGGCATTGAGCAGATCGGCGAAAGCGGCCTTGTCGATCGGCCGGCTCATGAAGTAACCCTGTACTTCGTTGCACTGATCCTTGCCGAGAATCGCCAGTTGTTCTTCGGTCTCGACGCCTTCGGCGGTAACGGTCAGGCCCATGGCTTTGCCCAATCCGATGATCGCTTGCACCACCGCGCGGTCGTTGGTGCCGCTGCTGATCGAGGCGATGAAACGCTTGTCGATCTTGATCCCGTCAAACGGATAGGCACGCAGGTAGCCGAGGGATGAATAACCAGTGCCGAAGTCATCCATGTTCAGGCGCACGCCCAGTTCCTTGAGGGCATTCATGGTGGTCAGCGCGCCGTCGGTGTCGTTGAGCATGACGTTTTCGGTGATCTCCAGTTCCAGCCGACTGGCCGGGAAGCGCGTCTGGATCAGCACTTCGCGGACTTCTTCGACCACGTCGCTGGCGGCAAATTGCGCGGGGGACAGGTTGACCGACAGCAGAATGTCTTCCGGCCATGCAAGTGCGGTTTCGCAGGCTTCGCGCAAGACCCAGCGGCCCAGCGGAACAATCAGGTCGGTCTGCTCTGCCAGCGGAATGAACAGGTCCGGGCCGAGCAGGCCCTTGCTCGGATGCTGCCAGCGCACCAGCGCTTCGACCGAGACAATCTGCTTGCCATCGACCTTGTAGCGCGGCTGATAGTGCAGGACGAATTCGTCGTGCTGCAGCGCATGGCGCAAGTCATCTTCCATTTGCCGGCGCGTCTGGATCTGGTCGCTCATGTGCGCTTCGAAATAGCACCAGGTGTTTTTGCCTTCGGACTTGGCCTGGTACAGCGCGATGTCGGCGTAGCGGATCAGTTCACTGGGCACGTAACCGTGGCGACGGCTGAGGGCGATGCCGATGCTGGCGCCGACGTACAGCGGGTGATGCTCGAAGACGATCGGCTGGTGCAGGCTGCCGATCAGGCGCGTGCAGAACTTGTCGATCTCGTGGCGGCTGTCCATGCCGTTGAGCACCACGACAAACTCATCGCCGCCGAGCCGGGCGACGATGTCATGTTCGCGGGTGCATTCGCGCAGGCGCGCGGCGACTTCCTGCAACACCGCGTCGCCGGCCGGATGGCCGAGTGAATCGTTGATCGGTTTGAAATTGTCCAGATCGATCATCAACAGCGCCAGCGCCGGCGCGTGTTCCTTGAGCAGCAGGGCGTCATCCAGATAGCGCGCGAGCTTGTTGCGGTTGGGCAGGCCGGTCAGCGCGTCGTGCATCGACAGGTGCTGGATTTGCGCGTGGGCGGCGACTTCGTCGGTGATGTCGCTGGCCGTGCCGCGATAGCCTGTCACGCTGTGTTTATCGTAGATCGGACGGGCGGACAGACGACAATGCCGTGGCTGGCCGGAGTCATCGCGGTAGGTGCAGCGCAAGTCGCTGGCATTGCTTTCTTCGGCGAGCTTGCGCAGCCACAACTCCAGCGGCGTGGTGTCGCAGAACAGCAGTTGGCCGATGTCTTGCCCCAGCCACAGGGTTTGCGGGTAACCGGTGACCTCGCTGAAGCGTGCCGACAAATACGTCAGCGAGAGGTCGCGGTCGACTTCCCAGATCCAGTCCGAGGCCGCTTCAGCCACTGCGCGAAAGCGCTCTTCACTGGCCTCAAGTCCACGGTTGGCGGTTTCCAGCGCCTGATTCGAGGCCTGCATCACTTGAAAACTCTGGTCGACGTATTGCGAGGAGCGCAGGGCATGGCGCAAGAAATACGCGGTCAGCAGCATCAGCACGAGCATCGTCGCGCCCAGAGTTGGCAACAATGACCACAACAGGTTTTGCCCCGGCCGCTCCAGGTCGGCGATCAGGCTGTATCCGGTGCTGTCCAGCGCCACCCTGGGACGGTCGGGAGCGAGGGTTTCATCCGGGGCCAGGGTCAGGTTTTTGAGGCCATAACCGCTGCCGATCAGGCGCAGTTTGGTCGGCGTCAGTTTGTCGATGAACACCAGTACCGAGGTTTGCCTTGGGTCACCGAGCGGCCGTTCATCATTGGGGATGATCGCGGCGGCCGAGACCAGCGCTGGCCAGCCCTCGAACAGTGAGTAGCGGCTGACGGGCTGGCTCAGGTCACTTTGCCCCTGAACCTGATCCACCAGTTCGGTGGTGGACAGTTGCAGGAATGTGGACAGGGCGGCATCGACCATTTGCCCGCGCACCACGGCATATTTGCTGCGCTCGCGATCAAGCACGAAGACGCCGTCGTAGCCGTCGGTAGTGAACAGGGTCTTGCCGATATTTTGCTCGGTGTAGGCCCAGTCTGTGTCGACCTCACCGCTCAAGTGTTCGTAAGCCGTGGTCCAGTTGGCGTAGCTGGTGATGTAGTTTTTCGACGCGGTGATGCGGTTTTCCAAGGCGCGGGCCGAGTAAAACCGGGTTTTGTCGATGTCCTCACGGTCGAGGCGGTTGGTGATGCCGAGGAGGGCGATGGTCGCTGCCACCACACCCGCGACGAACAGCGCGCCGACAGCGACGGCCAGACGCCGGGTGACGGCGCTTTGCCGGGGTGGAAGGGGCGCCGCATAGCTGGAAATGTCCATGTGCTCGTCCTTGATCCGCTGTCTGTTGAATCTAGAACCGTGGCGCGCACGCAATGTTCAGATTCTTCTGCGCGACTCCCTGAAAAGCGTAGTGAACCCGCTGCAATTTGCCCGTTAAAGGCTGGGTTGCCGATCAGCGGCGAAACCCGAAAGCACAAGACTTCCCGCTGAAAAACCGGATAATGCCGCCATTCGTTTAGCCGTATTCTGGTAATCCCGCATGGAAATCAAGGTCAACTTTCTCGACAACCTTCGACTTGAAGCCAAGTTCGACGACTTCACGGTGATCGCCGATCAGCCCATTCGCTACAAGGGCGATGGCTCGGCACCGGGGCCGTTCGACTACTTCCTGGCGTCGTCGGCCTTGTGCGCGGCTTACTTCGTGAAGTTGTACTGCGACACCCGCAATATTCCGACAGAGAACATTCGTCTGTCGCAGAACAACATCGTCGACCCGGAAAACCGCTACAACCAGATCTTCAAGATCCAGGTCGAGTTGCCGGCAGACATCTCCGACAAGGATCGCCAAGGCATCCTGCGCTCCATCGACCGCTGCACGGTGAAGAAGGTGGTGCAGACCGGCCCCGAGTTCATCATCGAAGAAGTCGACAACCTCGATGCCGATGCGCAGGCCTTGTTGATGCCAGCTTCAAGTTCCGACGCGGGCACTTACATTGCCGGCAAGGACCTGCCGCTGGAGCAGACCATCGCCAACATGTCGGGCATCCTTGCCGACCTCGGGATGAAGATCGAAATCGCTTCGTGGCGCAACATCGTGCCCAACGTCTGGTCGCTGCACATTCGCGATGCGCATTCGCCGATGTGCTTTACCAACGGCAAGGGTGCGACCAAAGAAGGCGCGTTGGCCTCGGCGCTGGGCGAATTCATCGAGCGTCTGAACTGCAACTTCTTCTATAACGATCAGTTCTGGGGCGAAGAGATCGCCAACGCCGAGTTCGTCCATTACCCGGACGAACAATGGTTCAAGCCGGGGCCGAAAGACGAGTTGCCGAGCGAAATCCTCGATGAATACACCCTGAAGATTTACAACCGCGACGGTGAGCTGCGTGGCTCGAACCTGTTCGACACCAACTCCGGCAACACCCAGCGCGGCATCTGCTCGCTGCCGTTTGTGCGCCAGTCGGACAATGAAGTGGTGTACTTCCCGTCCAACCTGATCGAAAACCTCTACCTCAGTAACGGCATGAGCGCCGGCAACACGCTCGCCGAAGCGCAGGTGCAGTGCCTGTCGGAAATCTTCGAACGCGCGGTCAAACGCGAAATCCTTGAAGGCGAAATGGCCCTGCCGGACGTGCCGCAGGAAGTCCTGGAAAAATACCCAAGCATCCTCGCCGGCATCAAAGGCCTGGAAGAGCAGGGCTTCCCGGTGCTGGTCAAGGACGCCTCGCTGGGCGGTGAATTCCCGGTGATGTGCGTGACCCTGATGAACCCGCGCACCGGCGGCGTATTCGCCTCGTTCGGCGCGCACCCGAGCCTTGAAGTGGCGCTGGAACGCAGCCTGACTGAATTGCTCCAGGGTCGCAGTTTTGAAGGCTTGAATGACTTGCCGCAGCCGACGTTCTCGGGTCAGGCCGTCACCGAGCCGAACAACTTTGTCGAGCACTTCATCGATTCCAGCGGTGTGGTGTCGTGGCGTTTCTTCAGCGACAAGCCTGATTTCGAATTCGTCGAGTGGGACTTCTCGGGCCAGGGTGAAAACTCCAATGCCGAAGAAGCCGCGACGCTGTTCGCCATCCTTGAAGACATGGGTAAAGAAGTCTACATGGCGGTCTACGAGCACATCGGTGCCAAGGCCTGCCGGATTCTGGTGCCGGATTACTCGGAGATCTACCCGGTCGAAGACCTGATCTGGGACAACACCAACAAAGCCCTGCAATTCCGTGCCGACATCCTCAACCTGCACAGCCTCAGCAAGGTCGGCCTGCGCAACCTCGCCCAAGGCCTGGAAAACAGCGAGCTGGACGATTACACCGAAATCACCACGCTGATCGGCGTCGAGTTCGACGACAACACGCCGTGGGGCAAGCTGACCATTCTGGAACTGCGCCTGCTGATCTGCCTCGCACTGCAGAAGTACGATCAGGCCAAGGATCTGGTCGAAGCGTTCCTGCAGTACAACGACAACACCGTCGAGCGCGGCTTGTTCTATCAAGCGGTGAACGTGGTGCTGGAGATGGAACTGGACGAGGATCTGCAACTGGAAGACTACGAAGCCAACTTCCGCCGCATGTTCGGCAACGAGCGCATGGACGCGGCGATCGGTTCGGTCAACGGCAGCGTGCGCTTCTACGGCCTGACCCCGACGAGCATGAAACTGGAAGGCCTCGACCGGCATTTGCGCTTGATCGAGAGCTACCAGAAACTGCACACGGCGCGGGCCAAAGTGGCTGGTTTGCCTGGCTGAAATGCCCAGCCGAACATCAACTGAAAACCTGTGGCGCAGGTGTTCGGCTATGGGTTCACGGCGTTCAGCAAATGCGCAATGCGGATGCGCAGTTGGCCATGCACGTCCTCGGCGTAAGGCACTGCGTTTTTCCAGTCGTAGAACCACGCGGGCATTTTGCGTTTCTCTTGCGGTTCCGAGGCGTAGCGGGGGAACAGGTGGCAGTGCAGCTCCGGTTCCGAATTGCCGAGGATTTCGTAGTTCATGCGCAGCGCGTCGGTGGCCTGCAAGACCGCATCGCCGAGGCGGCCCATGTCGAGCAGGTAGGCCGCCCTGGCCTCGGCGTCGAGATCGTTGAGGCTCGGTACCACCGGATCAGGCAGCAACAGGCAGTAGCCCGGCAAAAACTGCACATCCCCCATCACGGCCCAGCCCGATGGCATCCGACAGATCACTTTGTCGTTGGCGCCATTGCGCGCCAGTGCTACACGTTGTGAAATCAGTGACATTCATTGTCCTTAATGCGCTTGTGCGTTGAGTCGCGAGCGACGCAGAGTCTGCGGCAAGCGCGCTGGCGGCGGCAAGATTGTCGTACGCAGCGGTTGGTGTCGCCAGTGCGTTCAACGTGAGGGTTATCGCGCAATACCGCTTGTTTTTTTGCTTGAGCGATTGGATATTCGCTCGCACTCGAATTCATCAATGAAACCGTGGCTGTACATTTAAGGGAATAAATATGAAATACACCGCTTTGATCCTCGCCATGACCGCCGCTTTCGGCTTTTCCAGTCTTGCCCATGCCGAAGAAATCGACGCCGCCACGCTGAAAAGCGTTTACGACTCGGGCCGTAACACCACCGGACTGATCAAGCATTGCGTCGACAAGGGTTTCCTCAAAGCTGACAGCACTGCGAATGCCGACAAGATGGCCGCATTCGTTGAGGGCATGCCGGGGCCAGTAGACAAGAAGGACGGCGACAAGAACGAAGCGCAGGGCCGTAAGGGCGAAGTGTTGGTCGAGGGTGAATACCAGAAGCTTGAAACCGGCCTGCCAGCGTCGCTGAGTCTCAAGCAATGGTGCGAACAGGCGGACGAAGGCATGCGCCACGGCTTGAAGCAAGTCGGTCTGTAATTATCCGTATTCAAAAACGCTCGCTGATCGCGAGCGTTTTTGTTTGGCTGGCGGGTGCCAGATGCCATCGCGCCGGTTTCAGCGCCCGTGCGCAGCCGCCGCCAGTTGCCCGGTGTCCACGCGCACGAAGATTGAATCGCCCACCGCTGTCAGCACCTCTCCCGCATACACCTCGCAGATCACCCGAGTCTTGCGCCCGATGTCGCCCTCGACCCTGGCCCGCAAGGTCAACGGTACGCCCATAGGTGTCGGTTTGATGAATTTGATGCCCAGGTTACCGGTCACGCAATCGATGCGCGGCAGGCTGCCGGGTTCGCGCTGTTCGGCGCGGTAGTGGTAGGCCATCGCCGTCCAGTTGGAGTGGCAATCGACCAGCATCGCGATCAGCCCGCCGTAGACCAGGTCGGGCCAGCCGCAGTATTTGGCGTCTGGCACGTGCTCGGCGAGGACGTGCACGCCATCTTCATGCCAGTGGCTTTTGATGTGCAGGCCATGGGGGTTGCTGCTGCCGCAGCCATAGCAAACGCCTTCTGGCGCGGCGCTGTCTTGCAGGGAAGTGTCGAGGCTGGACATGGTGGTGGTCATCCTTGTGTGGGGAGCCCGGTCAGGCGCAGGCGGTTGCGACCGCCGCGTTTGGACTCGTAGAGCGCGACATCGCCTTGTTCGATCAACGCCGTGAGGCTGCTGGGCGGTTGTTCGAACAGACTGGCGCCGATGCTCAACGTGACGGCTTCGGGCGTGGGGAATGTCTGTGAGGTGGTGCGCAGAAACTGTTCGCGCAGGCTGTTGCCCAGCTCGACGATGCGCTCGTTTGAGGCGCCGCCCAGCAGAATGACAAACTCGTCGCCGCCCAGGCGTGCGGTCAATGCATTGCGCGGCAGCAGCGAGCGGATCATTTCGCTCAATGCAATCAGCAGACGATCGCCCGCGGTATGGCCATATTGGTCATTGACCAGTTTGAAGTTATCAATATCGATCAGCAGCAGGGCGCCGGGGCGTTCTGCGCAGACGTCGGCGAGCAGGCGCGCGGCGCGTTTCTCCAGGGCGCGGCGGTTGTAGAGGGCGGTCAGCGGGTCACGTTCGGCGAGGCGCGCGATCTCTTTTTCCCGGCGGTAGCGTTCGGTGCCGGTCATCGACAGCGCGATCAACATGATCGCCATGGCACCTTCAACCAGCGAAATCTGGATGATCTCGCCGCGAAATGCCGCCAGATCGATCAGCGTGCCGGGGATGACCACCGTCAGGGCCTTGGCGACATAGAAGCTTCCGTGAATCAGCAGCACATAGCGCAGTTGCACCGCGCCCACGCTCAGCGATTTGCCATGCGGGCGCAGCAGCGTGCTCGCCTTGAGCGTTGCCAGCGCCACCAGCAGCGAGTTGGCCGCGAGCATGACTTTTGACCACAGTGGCCCGTCGGGCAATAACAACATCACCAGCCAGGTGAGGAAGATCAGGTACCAGCCGCGGGACAGACGTATCTGGGTGAAGCGCGCAACGCCCAGCAGAAACAGAAAGTGCGCGGTGACCAGCAGGCCGTTGGCGAACCAGATGCCGATCAGCAAAAAGCCACTGCTGCGCAGCAGGGCGAGGGTGGAACCGACGGTAATGGTGGCGAAACCGGCGCTCCAGAACAGCAGCGAAGGTTCACGGATGCTCCGCCATTCGATCGCCAGGTACAGCGCGGCAGCGGCTGCGAGAGCGATGGAAAGGGTCAGCATCGTTGGCGGGTCGAGCGGCATTTCTGGGCGAGCCTGTCTGAGGGGCAGTGAGACGGGCGATTGTAAGCGTTTGCAGGGTTTTTTCGCAGAGGCGGTATTGCCGCGCAGACCACTGGCATCGAGGCGGGCGCGAACGGCATGCGCCGCCGCGCCGATGGCTTACTGACTGGCGTCGAGCACCACGCGATAACGCGCCTTGCCGCTGCGCAAGTGGTCGACTGCTTCGTTGACCTTGCTCATGGGAAACATCTCCACTTGCGGCAGAATCTGATGCCGCGCGCAAAATTCGAGCATGGTCGCCATGGTGCCCGGCGAGCCGACGGGGGAGGCGGACAAGGATTTTTGCTGAGGGATCAGATCAAACACGTGCACCGGAATCGCATTGGGCACGATGCCGACGAAATGCAGCCGTCCATTGGCCCGCAGCGTGCCGAGCATGGCAGGCCAATCGAGGTCGGCGTTGGCACTGATCAACAGAAAATCGAGGGTGCCGGCAATCGCTTTCAGCGCGCTGCTGTCGGTCGAGGCGACGACGTTGTGCGCGCCAAGACGCTTGGCTTCATCCTGTTTGTTCAGCGATGAGGTGAAGGCGGTGACTTCACAGCCCCAGGCATTGAGGAACCGCAGCGCCAGATGGCCAAGGCCGCCAATGCCGACCACACCGACCCGATCAGTGGGTTTGACGCCGAATTGCAGCAGCGGGTTGAACACCGTCGAACCGGCGCAGAACAGTGGCCCGACCATCGCTGGATCGAGATTGTCCGGAACCGGAATCGCCCACGCCCAGTGCGAACGCAAACGGTCGGCAAAGCCGCCGTTGCTGCCAATGATGGTCGGTTGCGCCGTGCCGCACAGTTGTTGCGAGCCCGAGATACAGGAGGAGCAGTGCATGCAACTGCCCTTGTACCAGCCGATGCCCACGCGCTGGCCCATTTTCAGCCCGCGCACTTGCGCGCCCATGCGCACGATTTTGCCGACCGCCTCGTGGCCGGGTACGAACGGGTAGCGACTGATGCCCCAGTCGTTGTCGATCAGCGATTGATCGGAGTGGCAGACGCCGCAGTACTCCACGGCGATTTCGATGTCTTCATCGCCCAATGCGCCGGGATCGTAGCTATAACGCTCAAGTGGGGCGCCAGCAGCCGTGGCGGCCCAGCCGTTGAATGTAGTGAGTTCGGTGTTGCTCATCGGGACACCTCCGGTTCGACAGTCGGGGACAGCCCGGCAAGTCTAGTCGGTCATTGCTGCGGCGCGAGCCAGGTGTCCACTACCCGACGATCCAGCTCTTCCCAGTACGCCATGCCCAACACCCGGGTGGTGTTCAGACCGCGCAGATAACCGCGCAACTGATGGGCGGTGTCGCGGATCAGTTGCGGGTCTTGGGGGTTTTTGTCCAGCAATACGCTTTCGTACTGGACCAGGTACTCCGCCACTCGCTCGCGAAAGTCGGGCAGGACAGCGTCTCGGATCAGGTCGAACGTTCTCAAAGAGGGGGCCCTCATTCATGTTTTTCTAGTTGTAGTGAGTGTGTATCAGTCTGTACGTCGCGCAACTATTGCTAGAAGTAATAGTGACCATCAATAAACGCAAGTTCTGCTTTGTTGGCAATGGGCGGAAAATCGCCCCCATCGAACACGCAGCTCAAGGAATTTGCGCGATGAACACTTTGACCCGACTGGCTCTGGTCGCCCTGCTGATGGGCGGAGCGGTTGCCGCTGCACCGGCCTACGCAGACGATGCCCGGTCGTGTCATTTGCAACCCATCGAAGGCAGCAGTGCAACCTTGCGGCATTCGCAAACGGTGGGTGTGGTGTACAGCGAGAACACCCTGGAGAACCTGCAATACCTTGAGCGTTACCACGCGATGGCCGCCAACGGCGCAAAAGATGCGCTCGACTCGCGTATCCGTGAAGCCTTCGTCGGCAGTTCCGATCCGGAACTGGCCATCGATTGGTTGATGAGTTCGCTGCAGCAACAATTTTTGTCGGTGACCGTCTACGACAGCCTTGATGCGCTGGTCCAGGCCCACCCTGACATCGTGGTCAAGCTCGATACTTTCAACCGCTTGCTGACCCGACGCAACAGCCTGGTGGAAGCGCGATTTACTGCGCGGTTCTACGACGCTGACCTGCAATACATCGGCAAGGCCGAAGGCGCGGTGGAACAGCAGTTGCCTTCGGTCTGGGTGCACAACCAGGCCGCACCGGCGATCGCTGCACAGATCGACAAGCAGCGTGACCTGCAATTTGCCGCGTTGAAGCAATTCGATGTGTCGCTCAAGGCGCTGGTGGCGTCGAGCTGAACACTTAAAACATAAATGGCAACGGCGGCTCCGTGAGGCTGAACCGTTGCCGGTTGAACCGAACCTTTATATTCAGGATTACGCCGATGCGTCCTTTATTTGTGCCTGCCATGGCTGTTGCTTCCTTGTTGCTCGCCGGTTGTGCCTCTGCGCCGAACAACCCGACCCTGACCTTGCAGACCAGCAAGACCCCGGCGCAATACGCCGATTGTGTGGTGCCGAAGCTGCAGGGCAGCGCGCTGAATCCGACCGTCTCGCAAACCCAGCGCAGCTACCGGATTGTCGTGCCGAGCAAGATTTCCGCCGACAACGTGCTGGAAGCCTACAAGGCCGGTACTGGCGGCAAGGTGTTCCTCTATGAGCGTCACTTGCTGGCTTCGAACTACCTGCCTTCGAGTTTTGAACGCGCCGCTCAGGATTGCATCTGATTAAACCCCGTACACATCTGTGAAAGAGCTCCTTTGGTTGGCCGCAACCAACCAATTTTTTGCCCCGCGCCTTCATTCGGTCGCGGGGTTTTTTTTGCCTCGGGATTGCGCAGGTCAGGCGATGTCGATCACGACCTTGCCGACGCCGGTGCCTTGCTCGACCGCATCGTGGGCCTGGCGGGCTTCGCTGAGGGGGAAGCGCTGCGGATGCATCAATGGCTTGACCTTGCCTTCTTCGATCAGCCGCGTGGCATAACCGAGAATTTCGGCGTGGTGCTTGCGGCCTGTGCCGGTGAGCATCGGCAACAGCACGAAAATCCCCGACAGCGTCGCACTGCGCAGTGAGCCGGTGGCCAGGTTGTGGGTGCCAAACGCGGCGCAACTGCTGACGTGACCATAAAGAGCAATCGCGGCAAACGAATCGTCGAGGCTCTTGCCGCCGACGGTGTCGTAGATCACGTCGAAACCTTTGCCGCCGGTGTACTGGTTTACGTAGTGCTCGACCGACTCGTTGCGATAGTCGATCGCCGTGGCGCCGTAACCTTCGACAATCGCGCGCTTGCCCGGCGACACCGTGGCGAACACTTCAGCGCCCAGCGCCTTGGCAATTTGCACGGCCATGTGGCCGACACCGCCCGCGCCGCCATGCACCAGCACTTTCTGACCGGCGTGGACGTGGGCGCGATCGACCAGACCTTCCCAGGCGGTGAGGAATACCAGCGGAATCGCTGCGGCTTCACGAAACCCGAGGTTTTTCGGCTTGCGCGAGACCAGATCGGCATCCACCGCGAGGTATTCGGCCAGCGAGCCCGGCAAGCCGCGTACGCCACCGACCATGCCGTAGACTTCATCGCCGACGGCAAAATGCGTGACGTCGCTGCCCACGGCTTCGATCACCCCGGCCATGTCCGTGCCGAGTATCGCCGGCAGCTCGGGCGTGGCGTACGGCGCGTTGCCGGAGCGGATCTTGTAGTCGATCGGGTTGACGCCACTGGCGATGACCCGCACCAACACTTCATGGGCTTGCGGCTGAGGACGGTCGATGTGCGCTTCACGGAAGACCTTGTCGGCGTAGTCATCGAGGATCAACGCACGAATAGTCGGTTGGCTCATTACCTTGCCTCGCTGTCATTTTCAGAGAAGCCGCTATGTTGGTAGCGGCTGGGCGGTTTGTCGACCCCTGAAACGGGACGCAGGCTGTAGGCAAAATCCGACGGTTGAAAGTGCTCGCGGGTGTCCATGCGTACCCCGCGCAAGGGCGCCGTTTGCACCTCTGAGGCATAGAGCGTCTGCGCGCAATAACTGATCAGCAGGGTGCGTCGACGTGCGCCGCTCAGGTTCGAACTGCCCGCATGCACCAGGTCGACATCAAAAACCAGAATGTCCCCGGCACAGCCCGATAGCTGCACACACTCGCCGGTGTCATTGATATCCAGCGGCGCTGCTTGTGGCTCGGGGCGATGGCTGCCGGGCACAATGCGTGTCGCCCCGTTAGCGGGGCCGTAATCGTCGAGATACGCCAGGGCGTTGACCCTGTCGCCGGGGCGTTGCGCCGACAGGTCGCGATGCAGCGGCTGATGGCCGCCACCGCCGAGCGGCTCGCGACCCTCCACTTGCGCCAGAAAAAATCGCTCGCCAATCAGTTCGCCGACCACTGCCAGTAACTGCGGTAGGCGGCACGTCGCCTGAATTCGCACGTCGAGGTCCAACTGTGAATGGCGCCAGTCCACCCCGCGAGGTGTCGGCCATTGCGTCGACGGTTTTACACCGGCCTCGAACACCGCACGCAACTCATTCAGCCATTGCCACGGGATAGCCTGGCGGAGCAGGGCAAAACCCTCGCGATGCAGGTGTTGGCGGTCGGTCATGATGTCCTCAGGGCGATGGCTTCGCTACGCAAGAAGGTATAGCCGCCCAAGCAATAAACCGCCTGGCTGCTGTAACATGCAGCACCACTTTGACCACGAGCAGCGAAAATGGATTCTCACTCGATACTGGCATTCACCCTGGTTGGCGCGATTGCCATTGCCAGCCCCGGGCCGGCAACCTTGATGGCGATCAACAACAGTCTGGCGCACGGGCAGCGCAGCACGATTTGGTCTTCGCTGGGCAATGCCAGCGGTTTGTTCTGCCTGTCGGCGGCGGCGATGCTGGGGTTGGGCGCGCTGCTGGCCAGTTCGGAGATTCTTTTCAACGCGGTGAAGATCATCGGCGCCGGGTACCTGTTTTATCTCGGGGTCAAGCAGCTGTCCAAAAAGGGCCCGATGCTGCCAGAGGGGCTCGAAGGTGAGGCGACCAAGGCCCGGCCAACGCGCGGCAAACTCTACAAGTCGGCTTTTTTGACGGCGGTGACCAACCCCAAGGCCACGATGTTTTTCACTGCATTGTTTCCGCAGTTCATTGATCAGGGCGCCGCGTTGCTGCCGCAGTTCCTGATTCTGACCTCGATCTTCATGGCGTTGTCGGTGTCGTCGTTGAGTATCTATGCCGCATTGGCGTCTCGCGCCAAGGGCGTGTTGACCCGCCCGGCGCTGTCGCGTTGGGTCAGCCGGGTGGTGGGCACAACGTTCATTGGTTTCGGCGCGGCGATTCTGACCATGCGCCGGCAGACGGTGTAACCGTCAGCGCCAACTCATACCCACTTGAACTGCGCCGGGAACCGCGCGACAAAGCAGGTTCCCGATTCAGCGGTTGAGGTGACGCTCAACGTGCCGTTGTGCGCCGCCGCAATCTGCGCGGCGATATAAAGCCCCAGTCCCAATCCCTCGTTACGCTGCCCGGCTTCGGACCGGGAAAACGGTTCGAACAGCAGTGGCATTAATTGCGCTGAAATCGGTGTGCCTTGATTGGTCAGCGAAATCACGATTTCGTCGTTCTCAGCGAAAGCGTTGAGGATGATCGGCGCGCTGGTCGAGCCATGGGTGGCCGCGTTGCCCAGCAGATTGGACAGCAACTGGCTGATGCGCAGCGCATCGCAATAGACGCCGCTCGGCACGTTCAGCGAGTGCGTGAACGTCGCTCGCGGGTGCGAAATCTGCACCTCTTCAAGGGTTTGCTGCAGCGTCTGCTGCAGGTCATCCACCAGTTTGCGCCGGACCGGAATCCCGTCGCCCAGGCGTCCACGGGCAAAGTCGAGGATGTTTTCGATCAATACGCCCATGCGCACCGAGCTTTTGCGGATCGCCGACAGCAGATTGAGCGAGCGTTTCTCTTCGGTCCTGGTTTCCAGCAGATCGGCGCTCATGCGAATCGCGCTCAACGGTGTACGCAGGTCATGCCCGAGGACCGCGATGAACTGTTCGCGCAGCCGGCCCAGCTCATTGGCATTGCTCAGTTCGGCTTTGGTCGCTTCGAGATGACTTTGCGTGTCGAGGCTCATCGCAATCAGTTGGGCGAACAGGGTCAGGGTTTTCGCGATGGCCGGCTCGTCGAGGTTCGCCGGGATTGAGTCGATGGCGCACAGCGTGCCGAAAAAGTCGCCATTGGCTTTGACGATGGGAATGGAGATGTAGCTTTCCAGGCCATAGGTTTTCGGCGTGTGGTGCAGCGAAAAAATCGGGTGGGTGCTGGCATGGCCGAAGATGACCGGCTGCTGGTGTTGGCGGATTTCATGGCAGATGGTCGATTCGAGCACCAATTCGCCACCGGGCTTGAGCCCGAAATCGATCGAGTCGTCGACCGCGCAGGCCACCCAGTTTTTCTCGGTGACCCGCGCCACCGCTGCAAAGCGCATGCCCGTGAGGTGCTTGACCATGCTCAGGATCACGGGCACCGAGTCAATGTTGCGGATGGCTTCAATGTCGGAGAAGAACGCTGGGTTGGTCATGGGCTGGCGCTTCGAGTGGGTATCGAGGCAGAGACTATCCCTTATTGCCAGCCATGACTAATGCGTCGGACTTAGAACTTGTATTTGGCCGTCAGCATGTAGCTGCGTGGATTGCCGTAGTTGTCGGTGGAGCCCCAGGTGGTGTTATAGCCAATGGAGGAGTAGTAGACGCGGTCGAAGATGTTGTTCGCGTTGACCTGCAGATCCAAGTGTTTGTTGACTTCATAACCGGCCATCAAGTCGGTGACGGCGTAGCTGCCCTGTTCGACGCGGTAGGTGCTGTTGGCGACCGGAACGTCGTTGTACAGGCGGCTCTGCCAGTAGACGTTGCCACCGATACGGAATTTCTCCAGTGGGCCTTGCAGGCGATACATCGTCGAAACCTTGAACAGGTGCTCGGGGATGTCGGTTTTGAA
This sequence comes from Pseudomonas sp. PB103, assembly GCF_009764635.1. Taxonomy (NCBI): domain Bacteria; kingdom Pseudomonadati; phylum Pseudomonadota; class Gammaproteobacteria; order Pseudomonadales; family Pseudomonadaceae; genus Pseudomonas; species Pseudomonas sp. PB103. The sequence goes on from NZ_RWIL01000019.1 coordinate 53,618, forward strand.
GCGCTGGTTATCGTTGTCGGGATTTTCATCCTTGATGTAATGCGCGCGGGTGAAGGTGTAGCCGGCGCCGACTTGCCAGTTTTCGGTCAGGGCACCTTGCAGTTCCATGTCCACGCCTTGGCTGCGCACCTTGCCGGAAGCCTGGTAGCAGGTCATGACCGGGCAACCGAGTTGGGTGGCGGCAAGGGCGGCGCGGTTGGTCTGGTCCATCTGGAACACGGCCAGACTGGCATTGAGCGCGCCATTGAAGTATTCGCCCTTGATGCCGACCTCGTAGTTCTCGCCGACGATCGGGTCGAGCACTTTGCCGGAGAGGTCTTTGGAGGTCTGCGGGGTGAAGATGTCGGTGTAGCTGGCGTATACCGAATGGTGATCGTCGAGCTTGTAGATCAGGCCGGAGTAGCGCGTCAGGTTGCGGGTGACCTTGTAGTCGCCATCGCCGGTGCGGTCATCGTAGTCGTACCAGTCCAGACGACCGCCGAGGATCAGCGTCAACGGATCGGCGAGGCTCAGGCGCGTGGTCAGGTAGACGGCATCTTGCGTGGTCACCGTGCGGGTTTTGCTGTCGCGCACGAAGTTCGGTTTTGGCGCGCCGATTGGCCATGCAGTGGTGTACGGGTCGTACTCTTTGGAGGTCGCGTCGTAGACACGGTCGCTGGCGCCGACGACCAGTTCGTGGGTGCGGCCGAAGGCTTCGAACGGGCCGCTGGCGAAGGCGTCGAACGCGGTCTGCTTGTCGGTGTTATGCGACTGATAGGCGGTGGTTTCCAGCGGGCCTTTGTAACGCGACAGGTAGGTGCCGGAGAACTCGCCATTGAGGGTCGAGGATGAGCCGGCCAGGTGCAGTTTCCAGTCGTTGTCGAAGCGATGTTCGATTTCACCGAACACGGTGTCGATCTGCAGCTTCTTGTTTTCCCAGTCGGTGCCCGGGTAGGTGGAGCGGGGCAGGTCAAGGTGGTGGCCGTCGGCCCCGAGCGGCAGGCCGCCCCAGAAATAGTTGGTCTGTTCGTTCTGGCGCGAGAAGCCCAGGGTGGCTGTGGTGCTGTCGCTCAGGTCGGCTTCACCGATGGCGTAGAACAGGCCGTGTTCGTTTTGTTCTTTGTCGCGGAAGCTGTCCGCGCCCTGATAGGAACTCACCACCCGGCCGCGCAGCGTACCGCTTTCATTGAGCGGGCTGGAGGCGTCGATTTCGCCACGGTAATCATCCCAGCTGCCAGCCGCGCCGGTCAGGGTCACTTGCTGATCGGCCGTCGGACGCTTGCGCACCATGTTGATCGCCGCCGAAGGGTTGCCGGCGCCTGTGACGAGGCCTGTTGCACCGCGCACGATTTCGACGCGGTCGAACATTGCCAGGTTCGGCTGCACGGCCATCGAGAATGGCGAGTAAGTGCTCGGCAGGCCGTCGTACATGATGGTGTCGATGTCGAAACCGCGGGAACTGTAAGTCTGTCGCCCCGGGCCGCTGGACTGATTGAGGAACAGACCCGGAGTGGCCTTCACCACGTCGTTGATGCTGGTCATGGCCTGATCGTCCATGCGCTGGCGGGTGACAACGGTCACCGCCTGCGGCGTTTCACGCATGGTCAGCGACAACTTGGTCGCCGTCTGCATCGGACCTGTGGTGTAGGAGTTCGTGCCTTCAGTGGTGCTGCCCATCTGCGTGGCGCCGATTTCGGTGGCACCGAGTTCCAGCGTGGTGGCCGGTGCAGGGTTTGCCGGCGTGGCGGGCGACGCATCATCGGCCATGACCGGTGCGATGCTGGCCATACAAATGGCGACGGCCAGGAGGTTGGGCGAAAGGTTGGAACGACGGTGAATGGTGTGAAACGACATCAATCTGCTTCCCCAGGTAATACCAAAACGAATCTGATGCAGGCGCATACAAGAAGTATTCGCATTAGAATGTCAGATTGAATTGCCTGAAGAAAGCCTCACGAGTCAGTTAGTTAACGAAATTTTCACATTTGCCGAATGGCAGCCTTGCACCACCACCGATCCCCTGTAGGAGCTGCCGCAGGCTGCGATCTTTTGATCTTCAGTTCAATTTTGGGAAAGCAAGATCAAAAGATCGCAGCCTGCGGCAGCTCCTACAGGGGGATGACGGGGTCAGTCGAGGTCTTGGGCCTGATGGCGCTCGGGCACTTGCGTGTCTTCATCGCCCCATGTGCGGTTGACGCGCATTCCGCGAATCACTGCAGGTCGATCGGCGATGACTTGTGCCCAGCGTTGCACATGGGTGTATTCCTGCGCGGACAAGAACTCCGCCGCCGAGTAAACGTTATTGCGCACCAGTTGCCCGTACCAGGCCCAGATCGCGATGTCGGCAATGGTGTAGCTGTCGCCGGCCAGATAAGGGCTCTCGGCCAGGCGTCGATCCAGCACATCCAGCTGCCGTTTGGTTTCCATGGTGAAACGGTTGATCGGGTACTCGAGTTTCTCCGGCGCATAAGCATAGAAATGCCCGAAGCCCCCGCCCAGATACGGCGCCGCGCCCATTTGCCAGAACAGCCAGTTCAGCGTTTCGGTGCGTCCCGCCAGGTCCTTGGGCAGCAAGGCGCCGAATTTCTCTGCCAGATACAGCAGAATCGAACCCGACTCGAACACCCGAATTGGCGGCTCGACACTACGATCCAGCAGCGCCGGAATCTTCGAATTCGGATTGATCTCGACAAACCCGCTGGAGAACTGATCGCCTTCACCAATGCGGATCAGCCACGCGTCGTACTCGGCGCCGGTGTGTCCCAGCGCCAGCAGTTCTTCGAGCAGAATCGTCACTTTCACGCCGTTGGGGGTTGCCAGCGAATACAGCTGCAGCGGATGTTTGCCCACTGGCAGCGCTTTGTCATGCGTCGGCCCGGCAATCGGGCGATTGATGCTGGCGAACTGGCCGCCGGATGGCGCTTCATTTTTCCAGACCTTGGGCGGTACGTAGGGCGCTTTGCTCATGTAGTGGGCCTCGTCGAATGCTGACGGATAAGAGACCGACACCGTATGAAAAATTCTCCTCGCGTGCCAGCGCGATCGACGTTATTTCACGTTGGCCTGGCGAATGTCCCCACAGAAAATGTCTACGCTGCCATCGGTCGCGGCCGTCCGCACGACCACGGAATGCTCGGCGGCGAGCAATGTCGACAAGGCCACCGGCGCACTTCGCGAAAATGCCCAGCCGCGTACAGGCTGACGTTCGGTGCTGACTTTATCGTTCATCGCATAAGCCACCGGCCCGGGTTGCGCGCAACTCCCTTGATTGACGAAGGCATACAGGCGCAAGGGCAGGGAGGCGCCACTGGGCGCACCGCTGATGAAGAAGCTGAAACCGGTGTCCTTGCCCCAGTCAGCGAGGCTGACGTTGCCAATCTGTCCGACATTCTGCCGGGTGGCGGTGAGCGTGACGTTCACGCCAGGGTTGGACGATGTGGCGCAGCCGAACAGGCCTGCTGCGATCAATAACGCCGTGAGTGGATATCTGGATTTCATTGCAGGCCTCCGGGTTGAAGAACAGCAATGAGTCAGTTAAGCAGATTGCCCGGAGGCTTCGCGCTGATTCACTGCCGTTGGCTCAGGTGCAATCGCCCTGGCCGCAGAGAGCACCACGCTGCGTAACCACTTCGAGGCCTGCGAACGATGTTTGCGCGCATGCCACAACTGGTAATAGCGCAGCGGTTGCGCAGGCACGGGGAAGGGCTCGATGCGCAGCGGCAACAAATCACTGTAGTGCTTGGCAAAAGAACGTGTGGTGGTGAAGAGCAGATTCGATTTCACCAGCACATACGGCGCGATGCAGAAGTACGGCAGCGTGGTGGTCACTCGCCGGGCCAGGCCGTTCCTGGCCAGTTCGGCGCCGATGGTGCCTTGGCCGGATGAGTTGTGGGTCATGACGGCCAAGTGGTCGGCGTCCATGTAAGCCTCGCGCGTCAGGCCACCGGGCGGGATCGGGTGTTCCTCGCGCAACAGACACACCAGATCATCGTCGCAGAGCATTTGCAGGTGCAGGTGCTCTGCCGGTGCTCGCCAATTGCCGATCACCAGATCGAGAAATCCATCCTCAAGTCCGCGCGAATAGCCGCCCTCGGCTTGTAAGTGCTTGAGCTCCAACGTGGCCAGCGGCGCCTGCGCGTTGAAACGTTCGATGATCGCCGGAACGAAAAACACACTCAGATAATCCGGCGTGCTGATGCGAAAAGTTTGCCGGGTAGTGGCAGGGTCGAACCGGTCGACCGGGTGCAGAATCTGTTCGATGCCATTCAGCGCCTGTGCAACGGGATCGATCAGGGTCAGCCCGTGGGTGGTCAGCACCATGCGGCTGCCGCTGCGCACCAACAGTTGATCACCGGTCAGCTCTCGCAGCCGGCGCAGGGCAACGCTGATCGCCGGTTGCGATTGGCCGAGCAACTCTGCCGTACGCGAAACGCTGCATTCAGTCAGCAAGGTGTATAGCGTGCGAATCAGTTGTGCATCGCAGTTGGGGACGGCGTTAGACACGGCAAGCTCTCTTCTTGGGCGGCCAACTGCAGATCGGTCCATGTCCCTGAGTGGCTGAGGGTGAAAAGCGTATCGCTATATAAATGACTATATAGCGATACGCCTGGAAGCGTCTATGCAAAGGCTCGGCCGTGAATAGAATGAGTCAGCGCCAGTCGGGCAGCGATTTCAGCAATTCGGCTTTTTCTTGCGTCGCCGCGCCCATCAGCACGAAGCCGAGCATGCGGCTCTGCGGATCATGGTAGAGCGATTTGACGTTGGCGATGCCTTTGTCGCAGCGCTCAGCCCACTCGGTCGACCACAGCCCGGCGCCGTCCAGCGGCGACGCTACGATTGTCGGCAGGACGCTGGTCTTGATCGTCACCGGCATTGCCGGATAGGCGACCGCTGTTGCCCGCCCTGCGAGGGTCTGGGCCAGAGCGCGGGCCTGCAACATGATCGGCATCACGTACGGCAAGACCAGATCGTGAACACGCGCGCAGTCGCCCAAGGCATAAACATTCGGCGTGCTGGTGCGCAGGCAGGCATCGGTAATGACGCCGTTGGCCACGGCAATGCCGGCAGCTCGCGCCAGATCGACGCGCGGCTCCAGACCGATTGCGCTGAGCACATGATCCACCGCAAGCACACGACCATCGGCTAGCTGTAACTCGAACCCGCTGTCGGCGCGGCGCACAGCCATCGGCGCATTGCCCAGTTCCAGGTGGACACCGATCGATTGCAGCGCGCTGGCCATGGCATCACCGGCCTCCACCGGCAATAGCCGGCTCAGCGGCCAGGTCGCGCGGTCGATAACCGAAACCTCATGCCCCGCATGGCGCAGATCATTGGCGAACTCGCAGCCGATCAAACCACCGCCCAAAATGGCGATGCGGCTTTCGACGCCGATCTGCTGACGGAAACGCCGGTAGTCTTCCAGATCGTTGACCGTAATGATCGCTGCCACGCCATCGCCTTGCAGCTCCGGGCGGCGAGCGTCAGCGCCCAGCGCCAGTACCAGCGAGCCATAGCGCAGCGGCTGGCCGTCGAGATAAATCACCTGCGCGTGGGTGTCGATACGCTCAATCGAGGTGCGCGTTTTGATCTGCGCCTGCAACTGCGCGGCCATCTGCTCAGCACTGGAGGTGACCAGTTGATCGGGCAAGCGCCCGGTCTGGTAGGCGTTGGAGAGCGCCGGTTTTGAATAGAACTCGCCGCCATCGCGGGTAACGATCAGGATCGGTGTCTCGGCGTTCAGTTTGCGCAGCTCGCGTGCCACGGTGTAGCCCGCCAGCCCTGAGCCGACAATGACGACCGGATCCGGTTGCGCGGCCGGGCGATTGGCCTCGGCCGAGGCCGGTATCCGGATCATGTCGAAGTCGGACTTGCCGACGCCGCATTCCGGACAGTACCAATCCTCAGGCACGTCCTCCCAACGTGTGCCCGCCACAATCCCGTCTTCCGGCAGGCCCGCCGCTTCATCGTAAATAAAACCGCACACCAGACATTCCCACTTGAACATTTTGCTCACTCCTATCGATGGGGGAAACAACGCGAGCCTCAGCTGGTGAACGCGCGTCCCAGGCCAAGGGCGCTCAAGGCGCGGCGATAGGCAGTGGAAGAGCGGTCGGCGGGAATATGGATTTCCAGCGACAGATCCAACGGCAGATCTTCCGGGCGACACAGTTCGACAATGTCGCGATCCTCTTCAAACACCTGCTGGTTGAACGCGTAGACATCCTCCAGCGGCATCTCCTGGTCGAAATTGCGTGTGATCGCGCAGAACATCCGCGTCTTGCGTGCCGAGATCGGGCTGGCGGCGTTGAGGATCACCAAACGGTGCTGCGGATCGGGAAAGTTCACGGTCAAGCGCGCGGTAAACGGTGCAAACACATCGAACGTGCGCTTCCACAAAAAATCTTCCGGGGCGCGGTGCTGCATGCTCTTGGGGAAGTTGCTGACATTGCTCACGTACTCGGCGTGGACGCCGTACGGCGTGACCTCGGCCTTGTACGTTGGCACCACCGGATTGTCGCGCTCGGCAAACGCTTCGTGGTGAATCCAGGCGAAGTGCGCCACATCGATAAAGCCCTCTACCTGACGCCCGGCCGAGGCAGCGATGTCGAGCGACGGCGGCAGAATTCGTTGGGATTCTTCGTCATGCCACGACGGCATTTCAGCGAAGGGAGCACTGCTGCCCGCCATCAAGACCCAGATCAAGCCGTAGTCTTCGCGGGTCGAATACATCTGGATGCGATGGCGCTCGGTGAGGTTGGCGTTCGGCTCCGAGGGAATGCGCGTGCAGCGGCCATCGGTGCCGAAATGCAGGCCGTGGTAAGGGCAAATAATGTTTTCGCCCTGTACCCAACCCTTGCTCAGCGGCGCCCCGCGATGGCTGCAAATATCACGGGCAGCATTGAGTTTTTCGCCGGTGCGATAAAGCACGATGGGCTCGTCGAGCAGCGTGACGGCAAACGGTTTATCGGCAACGTCTGCCGAGAAAGCGACGGGATGCCAATGGTGTTTGAGGATTTCACGATCGTGTTCAGTGAAGGTGCTGGACCTGGTGATCGGGTTCCAGGTGATGTCCTTGCAGGCGATGGCGGCCAGGGTCATGTTCAGTTCTCCTTAGGGTGGGATCGGCACTGAAGTGCAGTGCGTCCGCGAGCGATCCGAGGGCTGCTTGGTCAGCCGGACGGACAACGAGTGCGTGACCCATGCTAGGGACGCGAGCCCGTCGCGCCCATGTCGCGGAGAACATGTTGCTTATGTGCAATTTGATATGTCTGGGCCGGATGCCTGGATTTTACGGATGAAGCGTGTGTCCTGACTGGCATCAATCGACGCTGAGCGAATGTGGATCGAAGCTGGGATTGGTGATCTGGCTGATGTCAGATTGCGGCAGCCATTCGTGTGCATTCTTTGCGATCTCGCGCACCACCCATTGTTGCGGCCCCGACCAGGACAGTTCGAGGTGCGGGCCAGTCAATGCTCCGTTGTCGATCAGCAAACCGACCTCGTCGGCCGGCCCCGGACACATGCCGCCGACCGCGAAGGGCACCCGCTCAGCGATCAAGCGCTGGAGCATGCCGACCCGTTCAGTGTGGCAAGCGAAGGCAATGCGCAGCACGGCGGCATTCGTCAAAGTAAACACCAGATCGCCGGCATCAGCGCCAGACGAGTCAATCGAGGCCAGATGCAGCGGGGGGCGGCCTGAGCCCTTTACATAGCGTAATTCAGTCACGGCTTGTCTCTTCATGTGAGGTTCGCGGTTTCAGGCGTCTGTCATTGGCCAGCGCGTGGCCAGGTGCTGAGTCAGATAATCCAGAAAGGCTTTGACCTTCGGCGTCAGTGCCGCGCGTTCCTGCACGCAAGCGTAGATCTCCATCGGTTCGACAACCGCTTGGGCCGTGCCTGCGTGCTGTTCAAACAGCGGCAGCAATTGACCGCTGGCGAGAAAAGGCGCGGCGACGAACTCTGCGAGACGGGTGATGCCGGCGCCGTTGATTGCCATTTGCGCCAGCGCGTCAATGTCATCGCTGATGGCCGTTGCATTGACCGGTGCGTCGTAGCGCTGCCCGTCGCGGATAAAACTCCAGCGCAGAAAGCGTCCATCCAGAGGGTATCGAAACGCCAGACAGGCATGGTTTTGCAGGTCGTCAGGCGACTGCGGCCGGCCCGCGCGTTGCAGATAGGCGGACGAGGCGCAAAGGACGAAGGGCAGCGAAACGATCCGGCGCGCAACGATGCCGTCTTCCAGTTGCGGCTTGATTCGCAGGCTCAGGTCGATGCCGTCCTGGATGTGACTGATCTTGCCGTCGGTGGTGGAGAGTTCAAGCAACAGGCGCGGGTGCTGCGCCGAAAAACCGGCGATCAGCGGCGCCAATACATGTCGCCCGAAAGCGGAGGTAGAGGCGATGCACAGGCGACCTTGCAACTCGCTATCGTCGTCGCTGATCAAGCTTTGAGCCGACTCCAGATCTGCTGCAATGCGTTTGACCTTCTCGTAATACACCCTGCCATTTTCGGTGAGCGCCATGCTGCGCGTAGTGCGTTGCAACAGACGCACGCCAAGATGCATTTCCAGGCGACTGAGGGTCTGGCTGACAGCGGCGGCGCTGACGCCCAGCGTCTTGGCCGCACCGACAATCGAGCCGGATTCGACCACTTTTATAAAACTGGCAATCGCCGCTAACAGATTCATCCGTGGCCTGCGAGAAGGACTGATTCGTAAGTTGTGCTTTATAAAGCACCTGCGTTTGGCCGTCTAGTTGGCCCTATTGGGCTTTGTTAAGGTGCCGGCTCCCTGTCAATGGATGGAAAAGCCATGAATCAAAGAACAAATCCCGCCGCCACTTATGTCAGCCGTCGCAAACTGTCGCCGCGCGCCACACCGTATGTATTTGCCCTGTACATGGCGACGATCATGGCATTTTTGATGTCGCTGGTGATCACGGCGGCCAATTCAGGGATTGATAACGAATACCTGCGCAATGTGCTGAACGCTTACAAACTGGCCATGCCGATTGCCTTTCTGTGCATTCTCGTCGTGCGGCCCATCGTGATCAAACTGGTCGCATGGACCGTACATCCGCATCGCTGAAAGCCTATTTGAGCCAATACTGTTTCACTGCACCGTATGCGCCTTGCACCGGATCCCGCTCGGGAAACGGCAGCTTATCGATACTCTCCAATTGCTCCTTGCTCGGCGCTTCGCGGCAAATATCGCCGTGCTGCCCCGGCGGGTAGGCGCCAACCACCAGAAAGTCCGCGCTGGAGCCGAGATTGCAGTGGCCGGTGCCGGCGGGCAGCAGCAACACATCGCCGGCGCTGACGTCCAGCACATGCCCTTGCGGGCCACCGAGCATTAGCCGCGCATGGCCCACGGCGACCCCCAGTACTTCGTGGCCTTCGGTGTGATAGTGATGGAAATCGTAAATTCCGTAGCGCCATTGGCTGGGCCAGCCGTTGGCGTCGAAGGTGTGCTCGAACAGAGCCGCCGGCTCGTCCCCTTCGATGGCAATCGCCTTGGGATAAATCAATACCGGCAAACGCTGGTTATTGGGCACCCAGTCGTTGCACTCAAGCCGCAAGGCTTGCACCAACACCGCACGTGCTTCTGTCATTCGTCACCCCTCCAATCTGCATTGATCGGTGGACAGCGAAGGAGGGCGTGCGCCTCAGAAAAACTCGTCGAGCAACTGATAAAAGGCGATCCGGCGCTTGTTTGCTTCTCGGTAACGGGTGTTGCCGGCAAGTGTGGCGAGGGAGCTTGCTCCCGCTGGGGCGCAAAGCGGCCGCATCTTATGCCAGCACCGCGCAAATCAATCGAAACTTCGCCGTCAGCGCGGCTGTCCAGACCTTACACCTCCCGGTCAATGTTCTGCCGGGAACGCTCCATGCATTGGTGAAGGATGAGGATCGAAATGACGATGACAGTGGGAGATTTTCTGGTTGAGCGGCTCAGTGAATGGGGCGTTACGCGGATTTTTGGCTATCCGGGCGATGGCATCAACGGCGTGTTCGGCGCGCTCAGTCGGGCCAAGGGCAAGATCGAATTCGTCCAGGCGCGCCATGAGGAAATGGCCGCATTCATGGCCTCGGCCCATGCCAAGTTCACGGGGGAGTTGGGCGTCTGCATCGCCACCTCAGGCCCTGGTGCGTCGCACTTGATCACCGGGCTCTACGACGCGCGAATGGATCACATGCCGGTGCTGGCCATTGTCGGTCAGCAGGCGCGCACTGCGTTGGGCAGTCATTACCAACAAGAGCTTGATCTGGTCTCGATGTTCAAGGACGTCGCTGGCGCCTTTGTGCAGCAGGCTTCAGTGCCGTCGCAAGTGCGCCATCTCCTCGACCGCGCAGTCCGTACGGCCGTTGGCGAGCGCCGCGTGACGGCGATCATTCTGCCCAACGATTTGCAGGATCTGCCTTACGAAGCGCCGGCCCGCGCCCATGGCACGGCGCACTCCGGGGTCGGTTACACGAAACCGAAAGTGTTGCCCTACGAAGCGGATCTGCAACGTGCCGCCGACGTTTTGAACGCCGGTGAAAAGGTCGCCATTCTGGTTGGTGCCGGCGCCTTGCAGGCGACCGATCAAGTGATTGCGGTGGCGGAAAAGCTCGGTGCCGGGGTCGCCAAAGCACTGCTGGGGAAAGCTGCGTTACCCGACGATCTACCGTGGGTCACTGGCAGCATCGGCCTGCTCGGCACCGAGCCCAGCTACAAATTGATGAACGAATGCGACACCTTGCTGATGATCGGTTCGGGGTTCCCGTACGCCGAATTTCTACCCAAGGAAGGCCACGCCCGTGGTGTGCAGATCGATTTGCAGCCCGACATGCTCAGCTTGCGCTATCCGATGGAGGTCAATCTGGTCGGGGATTCGGCGGAAACCCTGGCGGCGTTGTTGCCGCTGCTGGAGCAGAAGACCTCAGGCAAATGGCGCAAGAAGGTCGAAGGCTGGCGCGGCACCTGGGAGAAAACCCTGGAAAAACGCGCAATGGCCAAAGCCGACCCGATCAATCCGCAAAGGGTGGTGTATGAGCTGTCGCCACGCCTGCCGGAGCAGGCGATCATCACCAGCGACTCGGGTTCCTGTGCCAACTGGTACGCCCGCGACCTGAAGATCCGCCGAGGCATGCAGTGCTCACTGTCCGGTGGACTGGCCTCGATGGGCGCGGCGGTGCCTTATGCGATTGCTGCAAAATTCGCTTATCCCGAGCGCTCGGTCATCGCCTTGGTGGGCGACGGCGCGATGCAGATGAACAACATGGCCGAGCTGATCACCGTGGCCAAATATTGGCGGCAGTGGGCGAGCCCGAAATGGATCTGTGCGGTGTTCAACAACGAAGACCTCAATCAGGTCACGTGGGAGCAACGTGTGATGGAGGGCGATCCGAAATTCGAGGCTTCGCAGAGCATTCCGGACGTGCCTTACCACCTGTTTGCGATTTCCATCGGCCTGAAAGGTATTTTCGTCGATCGCGAAGAAGACGTTGCCGGCGCCTGGGAGCAGGCTCTGGCGTCGGATGTGCCGGTGGTGATCGAGTTCAAAACCGACCCGAACGTGCCGCCGCTGCCGCCGCACATCAAGCTTGAGCAAGCGAAGAAACTCGCCACGACGCTGCTCAAGGGCGATCCGGACGAAGCGGGCATTATCGTGCAAGCCGCCAAGCAGGTGCTGAGCTCAGTCCTGCCAGGCAAAAAATAACCCGATTCCGCACTAAACGGAGACCCCTCCAGGAGTTGCCGCAGGCTGCGATCTTTTGACTTGTTTTTTAAAACCGGAAGCAAAAGATCCGCCGATCGCGGCCCTGGCCTTGGGCAACGCTTGCAGGTGGCTTTTGGAGGTGGGTTTTGATTTTTATTGGCTGTGCCGGATGGAGTCTCGGGCGAGAATATTGGCCAGTGTTTCCGCTTGAAGGCACGCACTTGCAACGCTACGCAGCACGCTTAGACGGCGTGGAAATCAACAGTTCGTTCTATCGTCCGCACCGTCGACAGACTTACGAGCGTTGGGCCGATTCGGTTCCAGAGACGTTTCGGTTTTCGGTAAAGGTGCCCAGGCACATCACCCATGAACGGCGGTTGGTAGATTGTGAAGCCGCGCTGGAGGCGTTTTTCGCGCAATGCGGCGGATTGGGTCAGCGCTTGGGGTGCCTGCTGGTGCAACTGCCACCTTCACTGGCGTTCGACGCGTCAATTGCCCAAGGCTTTTTCAAGGCGTTGCGTCAACGTTTCAACGGCGCCGTTGTGCTGGAGCCCCGGCATGAATCGTGGGTGAATGCCGGGCCATTACTCGTCACTTTCCAAATCGCCCAGGCAGTCGTCAATCCGTCACGCATCAGCAATGATGCAACTGCGGGTGGCTGGGCTGGTTTGCGCTATTGGCGACTGCACGGCTCACCGCGCATTTACCACAGCGCCTACGATTTGCCCTTTCTGCAAACACTGGCGCAAGCCTTGCAAACCGCGGTGGCGGCGGGCGCCACCATCTGGTGCATTTTCGACAACACTGCCAGCGGCGCAGCGCTCGGAAACGCCTTGACGCTGGTTCACGAGAGCATCATTGCGGCGCCAGATCACCGTACCAATAGGCCGCGGTAACGCCGCCATCCATCAAAAAGTCGCTGCCGGTAATGAACGTACCATCAGGTCCCATGAGCAGCGCGCCAACGGCACCGACTTCATCAGGCGTACCGCCGCGCCCGGCCGGGCTCAGTTCGATCATGCGGCGGTAACCCGCACCGCGGGGGCCATTCAATTCGTCGCGCGCCAGTGGCGTGAAGATAATCCCCGGACTGATCGTGTTGACCCGCGCACCGCGTTTGCCCCAGCGCACCGCTTCGGCCATCACGCGCAATGAATTGCCGCGTTTGGAGATTTGATAGGCGTGCAGGGGATCAATGATCTGATCGGCCTGAAGCATCGGCAGAGCCAACAGATCGTCCGCAGGAGTCGTCGCCAGCGCCTTGTTTTGCTCGGCACTCAAGGCCGGCAAACGGTGCCCGGATTGCGAGGCGATGACGATCGCGCTGCCGCCCGGGGCAATCACGTTGCCAAACGCTTCGAGGACTACGGCGGTGCCATACAGATCAACGCGAAGAATAGTTGCCACAGGCGCTTGCGAAGGTGAAACACCAGCGGCGTGAATGACCCCGGTGACTGGGCCCAGTGCAGTGGCGGTGCGCACCAGCGCCTCGATCGATTCGCGCGAAGCCACGTCGACCACAGCGGTCGTGACGGCGAACCCGGCGTCGAGCAGGACGCGGGCAGCGGCATCGGCATTTTCTTGCTTCAAGTCCGCCACTACGACGTGTTTGCCAACGCTGACTCTGCGAGCGATGGCTTGACCGATCGAGCCGGCACCGATGACGACAATAACCTCGGACGGGGTAGGCATGGCGTCTCTCCTCTAGTGAATGCAGCACCTTATATGGCGGCTATCCGCTCAACAATAGAGTTGGCGCTGCATAAACCCATGAGGAGAGCTCATCAATAGCGTCGGATCAAACTGACAGGTGCTCATACAAAATCGTCGTACCAACAATCATCAGCACCACACCACCAACGATTTCGGCGCGTTTGCCGACCACCGCACCCAGCACCCGACCGAGCATCACGCCAATGGTCACCATGGTCATGGTTGCCAGACCGATCGCGGCCGCTGCCACCCAGATGTTCACGTCGACAAACGCCAGGCCGACGCCGACTGCCAGCGCATCGATGCTGGTGGCGAACGCGGTCACCGCGAGGATCAGGAAGGAATGTTGCCCCGGTTTTTCCTCTGCTTCGTCTTCGTGTTTGAGGCCGTTGTAAATCATGTGCAAGCCGAGAATCAGCAGCAGGGTGAAGGCGATCCAGTGGTCCCATTCGGACACCCAGCGAGTGGCAGCCTGGCCGATCAACCAGCCGATGATCGGGGTGATGGCTTCGATCACACCGAAGATCAGACCCGTGCGCAGGGCTTCGGTCAGGCGCGGTTTGTGCAGGCTGGAACCTTTGCCGATGGCGGCTGCAAACGCATCCGTGGACATGGCCAGCGCGAGGAAGATGAGGGAAACGGGATTCACGGTGGTGTACTTCCAGTCGGGCTATGAGTCAACGACACAACCACACGCCCGACTTTAGGCATGGATGTGTCGTCGGTCTCACCAACCAAAAGGTGTTCGCACCACGGCATGTTGCCGAGAATGTTGATACGAACGCTTCCGAAAGGCTCGGAAACAGGCTACTCCCCAACGAGGGTGCGGATCTTATGCGGGCAAACATGAAAATTTTGTCAAAAGCGCAGAGAAATGTCGGCGTTCTGATGCTGCTTTTGCAGTGGGGAATTGCTTTTGTGGTGCTTTGAACATGCTCCCCTCAATCCCTGAGATCCGGGGCCTTTCCACAAGCCACGTCCTTTCGGCACACAAAGTATGTTCTGTGATGGTCAGCGTTGCGCCTGATTGATCCGCAGTTCAGCGCACAAGCCACCCTGCGGCCGGTTGTACAGCTGCAGGGTGCTGCCGATCTTGCTGACGATCATTTGCACAATCGCCAGGCCCAGTCCGGCGCCATTGGCGTGGCCCTGGCTGTAGAAACGTTCGAACAGTCGCGCGTAATCAGTTTCGTTGATGCCCGGGCCGGCATCCTCGACGCTGATGTACACCGAGCCATCACTTTGCGGTTGCACCTGAACGCGCACTTCGCTGCCGGGCGGGGCGAAGTTCAGTGCGTTGGTCACCAGGTTCTGCAGGGCGATGGCCAGTGCCACCGGGTCGGTTTCGACCGGGCAGTGGTGGTCGCTGTCGAGGATCAGTTCGATGTCTTTTGCCATGGCCAGCGGCGCCAGCTCGGCGAGTTCTTCACGCACCAGTGCGGTCAGTTCCACCGGACTTCGCTGTGGGTTGGCCAGGCGCGGTTCAATTCGCGCCATGGTCAGCAACTGGCTGGCAATGCGTGTGGCGCGATCCACCGCGCTGAGCAGAAACTCCAGGGCTTCGTCGCGCTGTTGCGCGGTACTGGCCAGTTGCGCGTTTTGCGCATGGATGCGCAGAATCGCCAGCGGCGTGCGCAATTCATGGGCCGCGTCGGCGATGAAGCGCCGTTCCCGCGCGAGCAAATTGTCGATCTGCTGCAAAAGTCGATTGAGCGCCGTCTGCATCGGTTCGAGGTCGTGGGGCAGGGGGCTGAGATTGAGTGGCTTCAGCGTTTCGGTGGTGCGTCCACGGATCGATTGCGCCATCGCGCGCAGCGGTTGCAGGCCCCAACCGATGGTCAGCCAGATCAGTGCCGCGAGCGCCGGCACCCCGATCAGACTCGGCCACAACGTATGGCCAACGATGCGTTGGATCAGATCCTGACGAATGTCGTCACGCTCACCGACCCAGATCAGCAATCCCTGTTGCGGATCCTTGAGCAGAAAGGCACACCAGTCGCGACCGTTCTCGAGAATATCGTGAGAGCCCACGGTGGTCGGCGGCGCCGCAAGCTCCGGCGCTTCGGCGGAACGCATCAGCAATTGGCCGTCGCTGCGCCAGACCTGAAACGTCAGACGGGTCTCATAGGGATGCGCTGCCTCGCCATCGCCCACCCGGCTCATCGCTTGGTCGAAGGCCTGATGAAGCCGTTGCCAGTCGTCGTCGCCGGGCGCACGTTGCGCCAGCACGCCTTGCAGCAGGCGTGCGCTTTGCGCCAATTGCGCGTCGTAAACCTCTTCGATTTCATGGTGGCTGTCGCGCAGCACCAGCCAACTGATCAGCACATCACCCAGCAACACCAGCATCAGCACCGGCAGCAGAATCCGTGTCCGTATCGAGTTCATGGCTTGAGCTCCAGCACGTAGCCGACGCCGCGCACGGTGCGGATCAACTCGCCCGAGAGTTTTTTGCGCAAGTTGTGAATCAGCACTTCAAGGGTGTTGCTTTCGACCCGCTCCTGCCAGCCATACAACGCCCGGGACAAGCGTTCGCGGGTCACCACTTTGCCGGGGCGCGCCATCAACTGATGGAGCAACTGATACTCCATCGGCGTCACCACCACATCACTGCCTTGCCAGGTCACTTGCTGGCTGACCGGATCGAGGCTCACCCCCGCATGCTCCAGCACCGGTTGCGCGCGACCCTGACTGCGTCGCAGCAAGGCGCGGATGCGTGCCTTCAGCTCATCGACATCGAAGGGTTTGATCAGGTAATCGTCGGCGCCGGCATCGAGCCCCGCGATGCGCTCGGCAGTGCCGTCGCGAGCGGTGAGGATCAGCACCGGCAAGTCATGTTGCTCGCCGCGCAATTGCTGCAACAGCGCCAGACCGTCGAGGCGTGGCAGGCCAAGATCGAGTAGCAGCAGATCAAAGCTTTCCGTGCGCAACGCATGCAAGGCGCTGACTCCGTCCTGCAACCAGTCGAGGGCATAACCTTCGCTGCTCAGCGCAACGCGGATGCCTTGTCCGAGGGCACGATCATCTTCGACCAGAAGCAGGCGCATGGAAGTTCTCTAGAGGTAATAAGGGGGTTGGTCGGCGGCATGATGCCGTTGCGCAGGCCGCCGTGGCAGCCCGCCCGACGGGAAAGATGTAACCACTCGTTGCCAACTAAGCTTTCGCTAAGGTTGCTTTTGCACAGTGGGGCCTTCCTCATCTAGCGAGAGTGTTTCCATGCGCAAACTGCTGCTGTTGTCCCTCATCGTTGCCAGCCCGCTGGCCGTCGCCGGTCCGCAATGCACTACCGCCGAGCGCTCGCAATGGCAAGACCAGAAAGCCTTTCAGGAACAACTGAAAGCCCAGGGTTACGAGATCAGCAAGTTCAAGGTCACTGACGGCAACTGCTATGAGATCTACGGTTTCGACAAGGACAAGCGCAAGGTCGAGATCTACCACGATCCGGTCAGCGGTAAAGCGGTGAAAACCGAGATCAAGGGCTGATGCCGAGCGCGTCCCTGCGCCTGTGGGACCCCGTGGTGCGACTGTTTCATCTGTCCATCGCGGGGGTTTTCGTTGCCAATTATTTTTTCAATGAGGCCGGCGACGACTGGCATGTCTGGCTCGGTTACTACGCCATGGGCTGGCTGCTGGTGCGCACGGTGTGGGGTTTCACAGGACCGCGCAGCGCGCGTTGGTCGGACTTCTGGCCGACGCCGAGCCGATTGTTGGCACATGCACGCTCACTGCTCGCCGGACGGCCAGAGCACCGCCTCGGCCACTCACCGATTGGCGCGCTGGTGATGATTCTGATGTTGCTGGCGTTGTTGACTGTGGGGCTAAGCGGTTGGGCCATGGAGGAGGTCGATGCCCTGTGGGGAGCCGATTGGCCGTTACAGGTGCACGAAACCGCTGCCGATGGCCTGTTGGTGCTGGTTTGCATCCATATCGCCGCTGCGCTGTTTGAAAGTTTTCAGGTTCGCGACAACTTGCCGTTGTCGATGCTCACGGGACGCCGTCGCCGATTACCGGACGATCCGACGCGCTGACAAGGATGTCTTGCCGTACGTCTTCCATCCTGTTTCTGTCACGAGCCCACTATGCGTGCGTTGTCCTTCCACTTGAAAATGATTCTCGGCAGCCTGACCGTGATCCTGGTTTTTCTGGCTGCGTGGCGCAGTCATCCCACCCACGTACTGTCACCGTTTGCGCTGTCGACACCAGCGGTCGACGCTGCGCTGCAAGCCCCCGGGCCGATGTACAGCAGCCGTTTCGTGTCCTCGGAACTGAACGATTTCGTCCACTCTTCATCGGTCACCTCGCTGCCCGGCGGTGACTTGATGGCGGTCTGGTTTGCCGGCTCGCGTGAGGGCGCCGCCGACGTCCAGATTCGCACCGCGCGCTACGATGCGAAAACTGCCGAGTGGGGCGCCGAGCAAGTGCTCGCGACCCGTGAATCGACGCGTGACGGCACCCGGCGGTACATCCGCAAACTCGGCAACCCGGTGATCGCCCTCGCGCCGGATCAGCGCTTGTGGATGTTCTACGTCTCGGTGTCCGTGGGCGGCTGGGCCACCAGTGCGATCAACGTGATGGTCTCCGATGACCTCGGCCGTAACTGGACGGCGCCTCGGCAACTGATCACCTCGCCATTCTTCAACATCAGCACGCTGGTACGCGCCGCGCCGGTGTTCCATGCCGACGGCTCGATCGGTTTGCCGGTTTACCACGAGTTCATGGGCAAGTTCGCCGAATACTTGTACCTGAGCGCCGACGGCGCGGTGGTCGACAAATTCCGTATCAGCCGGGGCAAGCACTCGTTGCAACCGACCATCGTGCCCCTCGACGGGCGTCGCGCGGTGGCGATGTTGCGTTATGCCGGTGACACTCACCATCGCGTGCTGGCCAGCCGCACCGAAGATGCCGGGCAAACCTGGAGCGAGCCGTACCCGCTGGAACCGGCCAACCCGAACTCATCGCTGGCGGCCGTCGGCACTCACGATAACGGTCTGCTGGTGGCGTTGAATGACCTGCAGGACGGTCGTTTCAAGCTCAGCCTGTACGGCACCGATGCCAACCTCAACGACTGGCGCAGCGTGATCGAACTCGATCAGTCGCCAGATCCGCTCGGCCAGCCGTTCGCGCCTGAGGCCTACAAGGCAATCATCAGTGAAGGCTTTCGCGCCTCCAGCGGTGCCCGGCGGTTACCGCTGGAACAGCGTTTTCTGAGCAACCTGGATTACCGCGTGTGCAAGCCGCAGGGTTGTGATTTCGAGTACGAATACCCGTACTTCAGCCGTGGCACGGACGGCCTCTATCACTTGGTGTATTCGTGGAATAACACCTTTATCAAACATGTCAGCTTCAATGAAGCCTGGCTGGAGGAGCGCCTGTGATGCTGATTCTCTGGCAAGCCCATTTGAGTTTCATCCTGCTCGGTTTCGTTGTACTGAGCGCATTTCACTTCACCCAACGCTGGCGCCCATGGCTGTTGCCAGTGTTGGCGCTGGTCAGTTTCATCCCGATCAGTGACCTGCCGCTGGCGGCGTATGTGCGCAGCTTTACCGATGATCTGGCGATCACCACGCTGGTCTTGCTCGGCTGGGTGAGCCTGCTGCGCTTGGGCGTGGTCCAGCCGTTGGCAACGCTGACGCGGGTTCAGGTGCTGGTGTTGTTTGTCGTCCTGGCGGCCATTCTGTACCCGGCGACGATGGGCCTGACCTATGCCGATCCTTACCGTTGGGGTTTCAATCCGCGGCCGATGATTGTCGGCATCGGTGTGTTGGCTTTGGCACTGTTGTGGCTGGGCAATACGTTGGCCGTCACTCTGTTGGCCCTCGGCACACTGGCCTTCGCGCTACGCCTCAAGGCGTCGGAAAACTACTGGGACTATCTGATCGATCCGCTGCTGGTGGGCTACTGCCTGGTGGCCGGCTGCTCGCTGTTGATCCAGGCCATCGGGCGCCGCCCACGGCGTACCCCGGTTGCCGCGACAGCTTCTATTTGAACGAATGACACAGGGGGCAACGATGGGTTGGTTGCAATCGCGACGTCTGCGCTATGGCGTGGGCGCGGCAGGTTTGGCGTTTTTGTTGTTTGCCACGCTCCGGCTGGTGTTCGTCCTCGGCTTTTCCGGCGTTGATCTCAATGAATTTGCCGACAACCCGCAATGGCTGCAGACCCTCGGCATCGGTTTGCGTTTCGACCTGCGTCTGGCGGTGTTGCTGATGTTGCCGTTGGCGGTGCTCGCATGGCTGCCGCGCTGGAACCTGACGCGGTTGCCGTGGCTACGCGGTGTCGCACGGTTGTATTGGCTGCTGACGTTGGGCGTGGTCGGTTTGATTTACATCATCGACTTTGGTCATTACGCCTACCTTGGGGTGCGGATCAACGCCACGGTGCTGCGATATCTGCAGGACGCGCAGATATCGCAGCAGATGGTCTGGGAAACCTATCCGGTGCTGTCGATTGCCCTCGGCTGGCTGGCAGTACTCGGTTTGTGGTTTTACGCATTTGTGCGCCTGGAGCGCTTGACCCTGACGCGTGAAGCCAAGGTGATCGGGCGCACTTCGCTTGCGCTCGGAAGCGGTTTCGGGATGGTGGCGGTGTTGCTCGCACTGCTCGGTCGAGTGGACAACCTCAACCTGGAAAACCCGGTGCCGCTGCGCTGGAGCGACGCGTTTTTTTCCGGTAACAGCCAGATCGCCGCCCTGGGCCTCAACCCCGTGCTGTTCCTTTATGACACGCTGAAGACCGGGCAAACGCAGTTCGATGAAGCCAAGGTGCGCGAGCATTACCCGGCGGTGGCGCGCTATCTGGGCGTCGATCAGCCAGATGCGCAGACCCTGACCTTCGACCGTCAGCAAGGCGTGCAGCCGTACCGGGTTGCCGGCACGCCGAACGTGATGTTCGTCATGCTCGAATCGCTCGGCACCAGTGCGGTGGGTGCTTACGGCAATCCGTTGAATCCGACTCCGAACCTTGATCGACTGGCCAGCGAGAGCTGGTTCTTCAAACACTTTTACGTCCCGGTGACCGGCACGGCAAAAACCGTCTGGGCGAGCATCACCGGCGTCCCCGACGTCACGCGTCAGGAAACCGCAACCCGCCATCCGCTGATCACCCGTCAGCACACGCTGATCAACGCGTTCAGCGATTATCAGAAGCTCTACATGATCGGCGGCAACGCCGGGTGGGCAAACATCAATGCGCTGATCCAGCAAAGCATCGATGGCGTGCGCCTGTATCAGGAAAGCGATTGGCGTTCGCCACTGGTGGACGTGTGGGGGATTTCCGATCTGGACCTGTTCAAGGAAAGCGACCATATCTTGCGGGACTTGCCCAAGGACCGGCCATTCTTTGCCTACGTGCAAACCTCGGGCAACCACCGGCCGTTCACCATCCCCAACGACAATGATGGTTTCCAGATCAGCAGTCTCACGCTGGAACAGGTGCAGGCTGCCGGATCTCGCAGTGTCGAGCAGTACAACGCCGTGCGCCTGCTGGACTTCAACATTGGCAAGCTGATGGAGATGGCCAAGGCCGGCGGTTATTACGACAACACGATTTTTGTGTTCTTCGGCGATCACAACACGCGCATCAGCCAGATCCCGCACATGCCGCCGGCCTTCGAACTGCTGGGCCTTGAAAGCAACCATGTGCCGATGTTGATTCACGCGCCGGGGTTGCTCAAACCTCGGGTGATTGATGAAGCCGTGGGCCTGGCGGATCTGCTGCCGACTGTCGCCGGGATGGCCGGCATAGCGTTTACCAACGGGGCAATGGGCCGTGACGTCCAGCAGCCGGCGCCGGAAGGTGAGCGTGTGGTGCCGCTGGTGTTGCGCGAAGGAACGTTCCCGCTGATCGGCGGCGTGACCGAGGATTATCTGCTGCAAATGCAACACGACGGCAGCGCGCCGACCTTGCACGATTTGCGCTCGTCAACGCCGCTGGACAACGTCGCCGAACAAAATCCGCAGGAATTTCAACGGCTGGTGGAGCTGACCCGAGGCTTGCATGAAAGTGCACGATTGATGTTGTACCGCAACGTGCGCTGAGGCCGGAAACTGGCGTGAGGAAAGTCTCGAGTCTAGAGTTCTTCCACGCGTATCCGCAGAGGACTTGTCATGAACAAGGACAAGCAGGAAGAGGGCACGGAGTCAGCATCGGCGCTGATCGATCAGCGCATCGAGGCGCTGGCTGACTGGCGCGGCGAAACGCTCGCGAAGATCCGTTTGATCATGCGCAAGGCTGATCCGGACGTGGTGGAAGAGTGGAAATGGCGTGTGCCGACGTGGTCGCACAGCGGGATTATCTGCACGGGTGAGAGTTACAAGTCAGTGGTGAAAATGACCTTTGCCAAGGGCGCGTCGCTGGCGGATCCGGCGGGATTGTTCAATGCAAGCCTTGAGGGCAATACGCGGCGGGCGATTGATGTGCATGAAGACGAGGTCATTGATGAAAATGCCTTGGTGGCATTGATTCGTGAAGCGGTGAAGCTGAATACGTCGAAGCCCTCTCCCAGAGGGAGAGGGGACTGACCGTGGTGTTCTTTCGGGGTACGCCGTCCTGAGATTTCGAGGAAAACCAAGGTTTTTAACTACACCCGCTCAGCTCATGGCTCCAGAGGGAGGGGGGAATCCAACAAACACCACAAATCTCAGTTGCCGTCTGCCACTTTGCGTTCGATCTCGTCGACCTTGCGCTGCAACGTTTCGGCATCCTGCTCTTTGACGCGGGTTGAGGTCGGCGTGATGACTTCGTCGACGGCTTTGGTGTCGTCATCGCGGTCCTCAAGATCACGCTCGACTACATTCACCGGTTTGCCGGAAGTATCGGTTGGCGGGGCATTCGGGTTTTTATCGTCATTGCTGTTCATGTCGTTGACCTCCAGGGTGTAACCATTGGAGGAGCGGGTTCACCGGACGTTCGATATTTCTGCCACCCCATACCCCCCCTGTAGGAGCTGCCGCAGGCTGCGATCTTTTGATCTTGTTTTTAAAGATCCAGATCAAAAGATCGCAGCCTGCGGCAGCTCCTACACGGGACGGGTCAGTCTTTGAGGATGTCGCGATCCTTGGTTTCCGGCAGGAAAAATATGCCGAGTACCGCGGTCATCACGGCGATCACGATCGGGTACCACAAGCCGTAATAGATGTCTCCGGTGGCGGCGACCATGGCGAACGCCACCGTCGGCAGGAACCCGCCAAACCAGCCGTTGCCGATGTGATACGGCAGCGACATCGAGGTGTAGCGGATGCGGGTCGGGAACAGTTCGACCAGCCATGCGGCAATCGGGCCGTACACCATGGTCACGTAGATCACCAGCACCGTCAGCAGGAGCAGCACCATCGGATAGTTGGTTTTCGCCGGATCGGCTTTCTCGGGATAACCGGCGTCCTTGAGCGCGCTGCCGAGGGTCGCGGTGAAGGCGTCGTTGCGGGTTTTGAAGTCCGCTGCCGGCAAAGCGCTGCCCTCGAAACTTTCGACGACTTTGTCACCAATGCGCACCTGGGCAACGGTGCCCGGCTCGGCGATCACGTTCTCATAAGGGATCGCCCGTTTCGCCAGCAGGGTCTTCGCCAGGTCACAGGAACTGGTGAATTTGGCCTTGCCCACCGGGTCGAACTGGAATGAGCACTGATCCGGGTTGGCGATGACTTTGACCGGATTTTTTTCCTGAGCGATGAACACATCGGGGTTGCCATACTGAGTCAGCGCATGAAAGATCGGGAAGTACGTCAGCGCCGCCAGTATGCAGCCGACCATGATGATCGGCTTGCGCCCGATGCGGTCGGAGAGGCTGCCGAAAATCACGAAAAACGGCGTACCGATCAGCAACGATCCGGCGATCAGCAAATTGGCGGTTTGCGGGTCGATCTTCAGCGTCTGCAACAGAAAGAACAGCGCGTAGAACTGCCCGGTGTACCAGACCACCGCTTGCCCGGCAGTGCCGCCGAGCAACGACATGATCACCACTTTAAGGTTGTCCCAGCGAGCAAAGGACTCGGTCAGCGGCGCCTTGGATGTCTTGCCTTCGGCCTTCATCTTCTGGAATGCCGGCGACTCGCTCAATTGCAGGCGGATGTACACCGAGACGATCAGCAGCAGAATCGACAACAGAAACGGAATCCGCCAGCCCCAGGCTTCGAACGCTTCGGTGCCCAGCGCCGTGCGGCAGGCAAGAATCACCAGCAGCGAGAGGAACAGGCCCAGGGTCGCAGTGGTTTGAATCCATGAGGTGAAAAAGCCGCGTCTATTGCGTGGCGCGTGTTCGGCCACGTAGGTTGCCGCGCCGCCGTACTCACCGCCTAACGCCAGGCCTTGCAGCAGGCGCAGGGTGATCAGAATGACTGGCGCGGCGACGCCAATGGTCGCGTAGCCCGGCAACAGGCCGACAATCGCGGTCGAGACCCCCATGATGACGATGGTGATCAGGAAGGTGTGCTTGCGCCCGATCATGTCGCCCAGCCGGCCGAACACAATCGCGCCGAACGGCCGCACCGCAAACCCGGCGGCGAAGGCGAGCAGGGCGAAGATAAACGCTGTGGTTTCGTTGACGCCGGCAAAGAAGTGCTTGGCGATGATCGCCGCCAGTGAGCCGTAGAGGTAAAAGTCGTACCACTCGAAAACCGTACCGAGGGACGAGGCGAAGATGACCTTGCGCTCCTCCTTGGTGATGCCGCCGCTATGCGGTGGACTGCCGGTAGACGCTGTGTCGATTGTAGCCATGGGTGTTCTCCGTCATGCTTATTGTTGAAGGCCGGAGTCCCCCGATACTGCTTATCGCACTCTGGCCTTGGGGCTAATGCCGCAATTGCTCTCGCGTGAAACTTGCACAGTCTGGCGGCCTCGCATTGCTGCAAGGTTTCCTGAAGCATAATCAGCTTCTGGCAGATATCCACTCGTGTACTTGCCCGTAGTGGCAATTAAAGATCACCGGCTTGCGGTCGATAACTGCCGATCCGCCTAAATCAGAATTCACCTTTCAGGGAAGATGCCCATGAATGCTTCATTGCAGAGCGCTGCCGCGCAAATCCGTCAGGCCGTCCGAGTTGCCACCGAAGGTCTGGTGGGGCGCGAACAGTTGGCCGAACTGATTGTTCTGGCCGCTGTGGCGCAGGAGCATATTCTGGTCATCGGCCCGCCAGGCACGGCCAAAAGTGCGGTCGTGCGGCGCGTGGCGCAGTCCATGGGCGGGCGCTATTTCGAATACCTGCTGGGGCGTTTTACCGAGCCGTCGGAACTGTTCGGTGCGGTCGACCTGAAAAAGCTTCGCGAAGGCACGGTTGAAACCGACGTCAGCGGCATGCTGCCAGAAGCCGACATCGTCTTCCTCGATGAAGTGTTCCTCGGCTCGACGGCGATTCTCAATACCTTGCTCGGCGTGCTCAACGAACGGCGCTTCCGTCGTGGGCACACGCAGATTCAGTGTCCGCTGCGCGTGTGCGTCGGCGCCTCCAATGGCTTGCCGGACGATGAAGCGCTGGCGGCGTTTGGTGATCGCTTCCTGCTGCACCTGTTTGTTGAATCGGTGCCGGACAATCAGCTCGAAGCGATGCTCGCCGGCGGCTGGCAATCGGAACAGCGTCCGGTTCAGCAGTTGCTTGGCCTGAGCCAACTGGACACCTTGGGCCAGGCCCTGAAAAGCGTCGATCTGAGCATGGTTCGCCCAGCGCTGGCCCAGGCCATCCGCCGGTTGCGCGAAGCCGGCATTCAGTTGTCCGACCGACGCATCGTCAAGTCCCAGCGCCTGATCGCCGCCGCCGCGTTGCTCGGTGGCCGTCTCGCCGCCAGCGCCGCCGATCTGTGGCCGCTGCTGTATGTGCTGCCGACCAAGGAAGCCCAGCAGCATGGCCGCGAAGTGCTGCGCGAGATGTTCACGCAGTCGAGCAACCGGCATTTGTTCAGTGCGGTGGAGGAGGCGACCCTGCAACCGATGTCGCGGGTCAGCCGCCTGGTGGAAACCGCCGAGGATTATCTGGCGCGCAGCGAACCACCGGCCAGCGCCTTGCTCGAAGGCCTGCTGCGTGAGATTGACGCCAACTTCGACGACCTGACCATTCCGGCAACGTTGCAGGACGTGCGCGGCCAGCTCGCACGTTTGCTGACGACGGCTGCATGAGCGTCAACGCCAATCAATGGCGCCCGCGCCCGGTGCCGGTTGAACCGCAGGCTGCCGTGGCCTGGGGTGAAGTCGCGCGGCGCCTGCATGCGCGATTGTTATCGATGCCCGCTGAACAGGCGTCGCGCCTGAACGCCACGGCCAATCGCGATGTGTTGCTGGTGAGCGGTGCGGCGGCGGATCTGCCGTGGGTCGATGGCGTCGCCTATGCGGCGATGGACGAACGTGCGCCCGGGCTGTGGTTGCCGACCCATTGGCAACCCGAAGTGCCGACAGACCTGCTGGCCATGGCGTTGTCGAAGAAATTCTCGCGGGCGCCGCTGTTGCTGTGGCGTGACCCTCCCGCCGTGGTGCCCCTCGACCGGCAATTGCCGGTGACGGCCGAGCACTTGCAACGCATTGACGATTTTTGGGCGGGACGCTGATGCAGTTACCTGAATCCCTGCAACCGTGGCGCGAATGGCTGCAATGGTTTGCCCCCGAGCAACTGCCGCTGTTCGCCGATCTGCTCGGGCGGCTCAATCCGGTGCTGGGGCCGTTGCGCGGTCTGCAACAGGGCGGCGTACCTGAGCCGGATGGCCTGGGCGATTTGCAGCGGCGCGGGCCGTATGAGCGGCTGCTGGGCAGTGAATGGCTGTTGGCCGATGAAGTCCCCGAAGAATTTCTGCGCCGCGCGGTGGTCGGCGAACATCTGTTTCTTGCGCCGCAATACCGCGCGCAGCAAGCCAGTCGCCAGATGGTCGTGCTGTTCGACGCCGGGCCATTGCAGTTGGGCGCGCCACGCCTGGTGCATCTGGCGCTGCTGATCCTGCTGGCCCGTCGCGCCAAAGAGGCGGGCGCCGAACTGCGCTGGGGCATTTTGCAGCAGGCGCCGCAGTTGCATGGCGTCGATTCGGCGGCGCAGCTCAAACACCTGCTCAACGCACGCACGTTTCACACGGCCGGCGACGAGCACTGGCATGCCTGGCGCGACTGGCTGCGCAGTGCGGCCATGCCGGTCGGCGAGTGCTGGCTGGTCGGGCAACGCTTGCCGGCCACCGATCGGCAGACGTGCAGCCATCGCGTGCAGATCGCGCGCAGCCTGGATGGCCAGAGTCTGTCGGTGCATTTGCAGTCGACGCACACCCGTCGAGTCGTGCTGCCGATGCCCGATGAACGCCCGGCAGTGCAACTGCTTAAAGGCCAGTTCGCCGGCGAAGTCGTCAACGCCGCCCCCGCCGCCAAGGGCAGTGTGCCGCGGGTTTCGCTGACGTTGCAGCCGGTGATTTCGAGTGCCGGCAGCCATGTCGCGTTGAAGATGCTTGATGAGCCTGGTCTGGTCGTCATCAAGTTGCCGGCGAAGCATCAGAAAAAACCCTTGGAAGTGCGCTGCAAACTCTGGCGTGTCGGGAGTACACCGCTGACAGCGCTGTTCTTCGGGCGCGCAATCGGCGCGGTGTTGAGCGATCAGTTTCGGCTGACGTTCTGGAGTATGCCCGGTCTGAAACCGGTCGATAAACCGAGCCTGGAACAGTTGAAGCTGCCGCCGGGCACGGCCAACTTTCTCCCGGCCATTGGTCTGCAAGGACATGGCTGCAGCCGTTTGTATCTGCTCGATACCCAAGGGCATCTGGCGTTTTGGGTGGTGAAAAACGCGAAAGACACGGCCACGCCGGGCACCGGGCAGACGCATCGTCTGGCGGAGGGGGTGATCGGCATGGCCAGGGTGGGTCGCGATGCGATGGGTTACGTGCGCCGTGAAGATAATCGGCTGTATGCCCATTCGGTCAATTCGCAGGGGCAGGTTTCGTCTGCTCATCTGGCGGGAATTGCCGATGGCATCAGCCAAGTGTTGTTTGCCGCCAGTTACCACTGGCACGACGGTTGCGGCGGCTGCGCGTTGCTCACGCTGAAAAACCAATGTGAGAGCTGGCGCGTGATGTTGCTCAAGGAGTCACCGCTAGAGGTACAACGTATTGAACTGGCCCCGGGCTGGAAAGGCATCGGTTTGTTGTATGAGGGCAACGAGCGCTTTGCGCTGCTGATGCTCAGCCCCAATCAACAGGCCATCGTCCTGCACCGCGGTGGCGATCAGGAAACCCTGTTCACCACCAGCGATGTGATTGCCAAGGTCAGCTTCTGCCCGTTGAGCGGTGTGGTCGCGGCGCTGACCAGCAGCCGCGAGTTACTGGTGTACGCAGTGCCCCAGCGCCTGCTGCGGTTGCAGGTGTTTTGTAATGAACAAGCGGGAAACAGGGACGGCAGCGATGCTTGAACAAGCAGCAGGATTGATCCGTCGCCCGGCCTTGACCGGTCACCAGCACATTGAAGGGTTGTGGTTTTCTGCTGCACGCTTTGCGCCGGACGAGCGCGCACAGTTGATCCTCGAACACTGGCAGACCGGCGCCAGTGCCTATCGTTTTGCAGACGGAGACCTATTGCGTCTACGTCAGCCCATGGCGGTGCACTGCGAAGCCTTGCGCGGCTGGCCGTTGATTCGTCAGGGTCACACGCTGAGTTCAGCGTTGTTCGACCCGCAGGAAATACGCGACCTGCCGAGCGCCGACCTGTGGCTGGTACGCGGCAGCCAGGTCAGTGCCTTGCATCTGCGCGATGCCGTGGCGTTGGCGCCGGATGAGTGGCTGGATGTCAGTCACCTCACGTTGCTCGACACCTATGACTGTCGCCAGGCGCTGCCGCCACCGGTGCTCGAACCGATTGAGGTGACTACCGATGTGCGCGAGATACTCGGCAAAAACCTGAAACCGGTCAGCCCCGAGCAGCAAAAGACGTTGCAGGCACTGCTGGCGCGTCAGCAGCAGGCGTCGACGGCCTCGCCCGATGCTGGGATGTCACCCGCGAGCGCTGGCTGGACGCCGCCGGATACCAGGCCCTTGCCGTGGTTGAAACTCAGTGTGACGTTGGTGTTGCTGGTGGCCGTGTTCTGGATGGGCACGCAGGGCCAGCACAGCGCTGTGGATGCTTTGACACCTGCGCGAGAAACGCCGCTGTCCGTGCAAATCAGTGGCGTGGTGCTCGGCACGCTGATCGGCGGGGTGGCGTTGACCCTGTTGCTGATGGGCCTGCGGCATCTGTTGCGGCGCGTGGCGTCACTGCCGCTGCAAAGCGTGCCGAGCCGATCGCCCGCAGGCGTCGAGACGCGTGCTCGAGCGCCCGCAGGCATCGCAGCGCGTGCTCAACCGGGGAAACACAAACCAGCGTTGTGGCGGCGCTGGGTGACGCGCATGACTCAACATTCACGTCTGTCTGCGCTTTACGGCAGACGCCAGGCGGCGTACATGCAGCGCATGTTCGAGATGTTCGAGAACGGTGATCTGGAAGAAGCGCTGCGCCATGCGATTCCGTTGCGCGGTGGGCCGCACAGCGGTGAGCAGTCGTTCGGCACACCACAGCGACGCCAGGATCTGTCGATCAGCCAACACCAGGGCCTGGCGCGCTCAATGGTCTTCGAACAGGACATCGAGGCGCACCTGCGGCAGATCTACCGACAGACCTTCGAACGGCTGGAACGTGCAGGCCGCATCGAAGAGGCGGTGTTTGTCCTCGCCGAATTGCTCAAGGCGCAGCAGGAAGCGCTCGACTGCCTGGAAAAACACGGGCGCCAGCAACAGGCCGCTGACCTCGCTCTGGCCTGGGACATGCCCGCCGCGACCATCGTGCGGTTGCTGTGCCTGGCCGGGAACTGGCAGCGCGCCTTGCTGGTAGCGCGGCGCGACGACGCGTTTGCCGACACCGTGACGATGCTCCAGGATAAATGGCCGCAGCACGCCGCGCGTCTGCGCCTGGAGTGGGCCGAATCATTGGCGCGCAAGGGCCTCTGGCTGCAAGCCGTCGAGGCCGTCTGGCCGCTGACGGCCGAGCGCGGACAGGCGACGCAATGGCTGTTGAATGCTGAAAAAGCCGGCGGCAGCCTCGCCCTTGGAGCGCTGGTGAAACGGGCGATTCTGCTACCCGACACCTTGCTGGCTTACGCCGATCAGGTCGAACAATTGCGCGATGACCCGCAACGCTTCGCCGAGCGTGCGACGCTGGCCGACAGTCTGTTGCAGCATAAGGCGCACGCCAGCGAGCTGGCCTGGCTGGCGGGTGCCACCGTCCACGCGATCATTGCCGATCAGATGGACGGCCGGGGGCGCCTGTCGTTGGTGCAATTGCAGGCACTGGTCAGTATGAGCAAGGACAAACTCTTGCAGGCCGACCTGCCGCAGCAACTGCCCGCGCGACCTGCGCCCTACACACAGGTCACCGGCAGCGAACCCCTGCAATGGACTGCGCCGGCCATGGGCAGCCGGATGATCCGGGATGCTGTGCCGCTCGATGATCAGCGCTACTTGCTGGCATTGGGCGAGGCCGGCGCAGTGGTGGTCGACGCGCATGGCAACACGCTCTACCAATTCGCGATGCCTGCGCAATACATCGTTCTGGCCCATGGGCGGCAGGTGGCATTGCTGGTCGCCCGGCGCAATGAAGTGTGGCGTATCAGCAAAGTGGACCTGGTCACGCGCATCGCAACGGATCTCGGAGTGCAGATGTTCAATGTGTTCAGCCGCACATTCAACGGTTCGAACTGGACCATCGGCCGTGGGCGACAACTGCGTGTGGTGGATGTCGATCGTGGATTCGAAACCCTGTGGCACGTGAGCGATTTGCCCGGCGAGGTCATTGGCATGAAGGATGACACGTACAACGAATCTTTATGGCTGAGTGATGCGCAAGCGGGCCTGGAGTTATGGCATTACCGCTTGCCCGAGCGGCGACTGATGAAGCGAATGCCGGTGCCTGCGGTGGGGTTTGACCAGCAGTACCTGCTCAGCGCTGATGGGCGATTGGAGTTCATGCGTGTGGATCGTGAAAACGACGAGGTTTCGATTCTGCTGTTCGGTGGTGGGACTGATTGCAACAACTACAGCCTGCCCGATTGTGACTTAGAGCAAGACCATGAGGAGTTGGTGGAAGTGCATTTGCAGGAGCACTGCCGGCTGATCGGTTATCTGGTCAACGACCACGACATGCGCTGGCACTTTATCGCCAGGACCAGCAACCGCCTCGTTGCGACACTGCAATGGCCTCGACACGGTGTGCGGGTACGTTGTGTTGGTAGCGATTTTCTGCTGTTTGATGATCAGGGGCGCTTGAGCCATTTCAATATGGACAATGTCACGCAACACAACCTTTCGCTGAACTGAGTGGGTGAGCCGGCCTAAGCCTTGACCCAGCGTTGGCGGCTCCACGCACTCAACCAGTCGACCACAAACACCAGCACCAGCATCGCCAGAATCACCGTGCTGGCCTGCGCCTCCTGAAACAGGCTCAGGCTCACGTAGAGCATTTGTCCCAACCCGCCGGCGCCGACAAAACCGAGCACGCTGGCCATGCGGATGTTGTTTTCCCAGCGGTACAAAATGTAGGCGAGCAATTGTGGCGCGAGATTCGGCAGGGTGCCGTAGCAGAAAGCCAGAATCGGATTGCCGCCCTGCAAGCGGATTGCTTCGGCCGGTTGTGTCGGGGTGTTTTCCAGTGCTTCGGCGAACAACCGGCCAAGTACCCCGGTGGTGTGCAGGGCGAGGGCGAGGGTGCCAGCGTTGGGGCCGAGGCCGGCCGCGAGCACCATTAACGCCGCCCAGACCAGTTCCGGAATTGCCCGCAGGCCATTGAGCAACAGACGCGAAGCGCTTTGCAGCGGCCAGCCAAAACGCCCGGCAGCCGGCAGCGCAAGGACGATGCCGAACACCGCCGCGAGCAGTGTGCCGAGGGCCGACATGGCCAGGGTTTCCATCGAACCGTGCAGGATCGCTTTGAGGTAATCCGCGCTCAAGTCCGGGCTGAGAAAACGCTGCACATACGCGCCCATCTGCTTGAGGCTGGTGGCGCTGCCGAGTTCACCGAGGTCCAGCCCCAGATAAGTGAACGAAGCGATGACCGCCGCACCGATCGCGGCGATCAGCAGCAAGTTGATCAGACGATTCATGTCAGCCTCCAGCGCAACAAACGGCTGAGCTGATCAGCGCCTAATACCAGAATCAGGAACGACAGCAGAATACTGGCGACTTCACCGCCGGCGAACATGCGGATCGACAGGTCGATCTGCTGACCCAATCCCCCGGCGCCGACAAAGCCCATCACCACCGAAGCGCGGATCGCACATTCCCAGCGATAAACCGTGTACGACAGCAATTCCGCCGCGACATTGGGCAACGTGCCGTAAGCAAACGCCGCCAGCCGACCGCTGCCAGCCTGCAACAACGCGTGGGCCGGACGTTGGTCGGTGGATTCGAAAATCTCCGCGTAGACCTTGCCGAGCATGCCGCTATAAGTGATGGCAATGGCCAGCACACCGGCCGCCGGTCCCAGCCCTACGGCGCGCACAAACAACAGCGCCCAGACGATTTCCGGCACGCTGCGCAAAAAGATCAGCAAGCCGCGAACCGGCCAGCGTAACAACCGCCCCAACCGGCTGGGCACGCCACCCCTTGACGCGGCGGACAGCGACAGCGCGCGACTGGCAAGCAGGCCCGCCGGTATCGCCAGCAACAGCGCCAATGCCATGCCAGCGGTGGCGATGGCCAGGGTTTGCAAAGTGGCTTTGAGCAGTATCTGCAGAAATGCTTCGTCGTGCGCCGGTGGCCAGAATTGCGCAACAAAACGGCCCATTTCATTTTGGCTGTCCGGCAGCAGGACGCCGAGGTTCAACTCGCTGAGCTGAATGCCCGGCCACAGCAAGGCAATCGCCAGCAACGTCAGGATCAGTCTTGGCCACGCGGCCGGGTCCCGTGAATCGGCTTTCAGCATCGGGGAATCTGCACAGTCAAAGGCGTAGGTGCTGCGGTCGGCGATTGCAGTTTTTCGTTGGCGTACAGCGCATCGAGCATCTCATGGCTGACTTGCGCGGAAGGGCTGTCGAAGAGGATCTGCCCGTCGCGCAGGCCGATGATGCGCGGGAAGTGCGACAACGCCAGGTCCACCGCGTGCAAGCTCGCCACCAGTGTGACGTTGTGCTCACGGGCGTGGCGCGAAAGGATCGACAGCGTGTGCCCGGCCATCACCGGGTCCATCGCCGACACCGGCTCGTCCGCCAGCAGAACTTCCGGCGCCTGATACAACACCCGCGCAATGCCCACGCGTTGCAGTTGGCCACCCGACAGTTGCTGGCAATGGGCAAACAGCTTGTCGCCCAGATCCAGTCGCGCCAACGCCGCGCGCGCACCTGCCACGTCCAATGGATGCAACAGGTTCAACAGGCTTTTACCCAGACTCCACTGACCGAGCTTGCCGGCCAGCACCGCCGTGACCACGCGCTGACGTGGCGGCAGCGGCGGCGCCTGATGCACCAGACCGATGCGCGCACGCAGGCGTTGGCGTAGGCGGGCGGACAAGTGCCAGGCGCGCTCGCCGAGCACTTCGATTTCGCCGCTGCTGGGCCGCAATGCGGTGGCCAGCAGGTTGAGCAGACTCGATTTGCCAGCCCCGGACGGGCCGATGATGGCGACCTGTTCGCCGGCGCCGATCTGTACGTCGACACCGCGCAGGGCGTCGACGCCATTGGCGTGGCGCAGGCTGCCCTGTTTGAGGCTCAGGGTCATTTCAGCAGTTCGGCGGCGCGGGCGGCTTCCTCGATGCCCTTGTAGTTTTCAGGCTTGGTGTCGATGAAACGGCTGGCGGCCTGCAAGTCCAGAATCTTCTTCTGCTCAGGGTTGGCCGGGTCCAGGTCAAGGAAGGCTTTTTTGATCTTCGCTGCGAGCGCCGGATCAAGGGTGCCACGCACGGTCCAGTTGTAATCGAAGTAGGTCGGCGTGGTGGCGAAGACTTTCACCTTGTTGGTGTCGACCTTGCCGGCATCCACCAGTTTCTGCCAGACGCTGGCGTTGAGTACACCGGCGTCGACCTTGCCGGCCTGCACCCAGGCCACGGTCGCATCGTGCGCGCCGGAGTAGGCGACGCGGCTGAAATACGCTTCCGGCTTGATGCCGTCGTTTTTCAGCATGAAATAACGCGGCATCAGGCTGCCCGAGGTCGACGACACCGAACCGAAGGCGAAGGTCTTGCCTTTCAGGTCAGCGAGGCTTTTCACGTTCGGGTCAGCGGTGATGAATTTACTGGTGAACTGCGCATCCTGTTCACGCTGCACCAGCGGGATCACCGGGGTGGTGGCATCAGTCTTCAGACGCGCCTGAACAAAGGTGAAACCGCCCAGCCAGGCCATGTCCAGACGGTCGGTGGCCAGCGCTTCAACCACGGCCGGGTAATCGGCCACGGGCACGAACTGCACCTTCATGCCCAATTGCTGTTCCAGATAGGCACCCAGCGGCTCGAACTTGCGCAGCAATTCGGTCGGGGCTTCATCGGGAATCGCGCTGACGCGCAGAACGTCGGCGGCGTGAGTCACCAGCGCAGAAAAGGACAGGGCCAGGCCGGCGGTCAGTGCCAGGGTTCGCTTGAACATGGAAATCTCCGTTTCATAGGCATCAAAAGGGGTGAATAGCTGAAAAAGGGCGCTACGTGAGGGTAGACGAATCGGCGAGGTTATACGTACTCACACGCGCAAAGGCCAGCGCCATGGGGCTGGCGCCGTCAAAAACGTTCATCGAGGATCGCCGGCAGGGTGAGTTTCTTGACGTAACTGGCCGACGACAAGCTGAGGATCATGCGCACCGCCTCGACGACATCGTGCACGGGAATCAGCTGCCCCTCGCCACGCTGCTGCGCCAGGTCTCGTGGGGTGCTCAGCGCGTCTTCGGTGTTCAGATACCCAAGATTGAGGCAAGTCACCGCCAGCCGCTGTTGCCGGTAGCCTTCGCGCAATGAGTCAGCGATTCCGCGCAGGGCGAATTTCGAGGCGCCGAAGGCGACTTCCGGGCGACCGCTTTGCGGCAACCCAGAGGTTGAGCCTGTGAGGATGATTCTAGGTTGAGGGCTTTTCAGCAGAAGCGGGAGCAGGCGTTTGATCAACAGGATCGTTGAAGTGATGTTGCAACCGATGATGGCTTGCAGTTCGTCGTCTGCGGTTTCGAGAAACTCATACGCCGGATCGAAGGCAAACTCCTCCCAGATCCCCAGGTTGTAAATCAGTGTATCCAGCCCGTCGTCGGCAACAGCCTGCGCGATATCGTGCGCGGCTTTGACCGGGTCCATCAGGTTGGCTTCCACCCAGCGCAGCTGACGCCCGGCAGCGCTGAGCAAACCCTCGGGGCGGGTGCGGGAAACTCCGATCAACGTGTCTCCCGCGTTGCCCAAGCCTTCAATCAAAGCCCTGCCCAATCCTTTACTGGCACCCACCACCAAAATGTTCATCGATCCTCTCCCTGATCTGCTGACTGATGTGGGTGAGCATGCAAACAGACGACCTCTGAAATGGCAAACGAATGGGTGTGTCCGGATATTTACCAGCGCTCAGCGCGGGCTAAAGGTTATTCGGTCGCTTCAAACGCAGCGTGATATTTGACTTCGCCCCTCGGAAAGTCAGCCCCGAATGACAGCGCCTGGAAGTATTCCTGCGGAACGCCTGGCAACGTCAGTTCAGGCTGATGCTTGAAGCCGAAGCGCCCGTAATAGTCGGGATTGCCCAATACCACACAACCGACGCCGCCCAGGCTTTGCAGTTGCGCCAGTGCAGCTTTCATCAATGTCGAACCGATGCCCTGGTGCTGACGCTCAGGCCAGACCGAAATCGGGCCAAGGCCGTACCAACCGGTAGCGCCAGAGGAAATCGTCACCGGTGAAATCGCCACGTGGCCGATGATCTTGCCGTCGTCCACGGCGACCAGCGACACGCTCAGTTGGCCTGCGTTGCGCAGTGCAGTGACGATGAACTGCTCGGTATGGCTGGAGTGCTCTTCGTTGCGGAATGCGGCCTCGGTGAGTTGGGTGATGGTGTCGAGGTCGTCGCTGTGTTCGTTGCGAAGAGTCAGGTTCATGCTGATTTTTTCCCGGGTGTCGTGGTCGATAAGCGCTCGCAGCGCGGCGAAGATCGGTTCGGCGCTGGTGTGTTTTTGCCCGTAGGTCAGATTGAAGCGGTAGTCGAAATCCGCCGGGTTCTGGCCCTGAGTGTGTTGCAGCAGGGTCTCCAGCTTGTCCAGCGCCTTGACCGCTTTGGCCTCGGCTGACTGGGCGTGTTCGTAGTCGTCCCACAACGCGAGAATTTCGTTTCTCAGAACGTCATCGAGCGCGCGGGTGAGCAGCAGGAGGTCGTTGCGCTCGTGTTCGCTCTTGTCGGGAAAGGCTGCCTGGTTGACTGCGGGGATGTCACCGTTGATCGCTTCGCCCAAGTCGTGAATCACGCACATCTTCAGCACTTTTAGCAGGTCGAGCCCGGCCAGTTCATCGGCGAAGACAATCGCCATCAGGCACAGGCGCCAACTGTGTTCGGCGGTGCTTTCGGTGCGGCCGCTTGAGGTGTGTGCGCTTCGGAGAACGTCCTTGAGCTTTTCTGCTTCACGCAGGAATTCAAGGCGTCCGCTGATTTTTTCGAGGTCCATAAATTTGCCCGGTGGTGGAACCGAGCAGCAAGCCTAGAGCCGATGCGATTGAGCGTCCACGCATAAAATATGCGTTCAGAGCGTCTCGACCAGCCGCGCAGCAGTGCCGTCAGACAAGGGGATACGCGTCCAGCGGCACAGGCTTTGACGGATCGGCACGAGGTCGGAGTCGTTGCTGCCGGTGATGAATTCCAGCGCCGGCGGTGCCTGAAGTTCGCGCCAGCCCAGCGTGTCGAGCGCCTGTTCGTTGCTGGCGATTTCTGCAGTGACGAAACGCCACAGTGATTGCCCGAGCAATTGGCTCAACGGGCTGGCAAATTGCGCGGCACGGGCCGGGGAGCAAGCGAGCAAACGGTGGGTCAGGTCGCAGACCAGATGCACCGGTCGCGCGCTATCGCACACCAGCCGGGCGAGGGCTTGGTCGGCGGCGGTGTCGAGACGAGCGGCGAGCAGTTGCTCAAGCTGTAAATGCGCCGCCGGCTCCATCGACTGCACGCCACTCTCCCAGCGGGAAATCGTCGATTGGGTGACGTTGAACAGCTGGGCCGCGTGGCTTTGTTTGACGCGATGCAACAAACGCCAGCGACGCAGGGCGATGCCGGGCAGGGCGGGTTTGAGCAATGAATCAGACATGACGGGTGTCGGGACAGATTGAAGGGCCGACAGTCTGAAGACCGCCGGCCTGCGTTGCAAATCCACCTGACGATCAGGCCGCGTCGGGCAGCCTGGCAATCACCTTGATCTCGAAATCAAAACCATACAGCCAGGTCACGCCAACCGCGGTCACGGTCGGATGCGGCGCATTGCCCCAGAACTCCGTCAGCACGACATTCCAGATCGTCTCGAACTTCGACTGCGGATCTACGATGAACACGGTGACATCGACCACATCGTCGAAGCTGCAACCGGCCTCATCAAGAATTGCATTGAGGTTATTAAAAGCTTGCCGCACCTGATCCTGCAGATCGGGCTCTGGTGTGCCGTCCTCGGTGCTGCCGACCTGGCCGGAGACAAACAGAAAACCGTTGGAGCGAATCGCTGGCGAGTAGCGATTGCGCTCATAAAGTGTGCGCCGGGCGGGCGGGAAAACCACATCGCGCTGAGTCATGGGGAGTGTCTCCATCAGTGAGTTGATGAAGCCACTTTAGGTATTTGCAGGCGGGCGATAAACGCGCAAGCTTGGCGTTCACTGTTTGTGAATCCCGAACAATCGAGGCGCGCACCTTGGATCGATTTGACGCAATGCAGGCGTTTGCCCGGGTAGTCGAGGCGGGGAGTTTCACCAAGGCTGCCGAAACCCTGCTCATGAGCAAGACCACCGTCACTCAACTGGTGCAGCAACTGGAGGCGCGGTTGCGGGTGAAGTTGCTCAACCGCACCACGCGCAAGGTCAATGTCACCGCCGATGGCGCCGCTTATTACGAGCGGGTGATCAAGCTGCTGGCCGACCTTGATGATGCCGAAACCAGCCTGCCCGGCGCGGCGGCATTGCCCAGAGGCCGATTGCGCGTGGATGTGCCGAGCCCGTTGGCGCGCTTGATCCTGATCCCCGCGCTGCCCGAGTTTCACGCACGCTACCCGGATATCCAGATCGACATGGGCGTCAGTGACCGCATCGTCGACATCATCGATGAAAACGTCGATTGCGTGGTGCGTGGCGGCGAATTACTCGATCAGTCGTTGAGGGCGCGCAAGGTCGCCGATCTGCCGTTGGGTGTGTTCGCCGCGCCGGCTTATCTGGCTCGATCAGGCACGCCAGAGCATCCGCGCGAACTGGAAGATTCCCATCATCGCGTGGTCGGTTTTCTCTGGGCGCGCACCGGCAAACCGTTACCTTACGCCTTGCACAAGGCCAGCGAAAACCTGCACATCAAGGGCCGCCACGTGTTGGCGGTCGACGACGGCAACGCCTATCTCGCGGCGGGGCTGGCCGGCATGGGGGTGCTGTGGTTGCCCAAGTACATGTCCGGCGAGCACGAGGCGCGGGGCGAATTGCTGCCGCTGTTCGCCGACTGGCAGCTGGAGCCGATGCCGCTGTACGTCGCGTATCCGCCGAACCGCCATGTCAGCCTCAAGCTGCGCGTGTTCATTGATTGGGTGGTCGAGGTGATGGCGCTGCATGCGCCGGTTATTGATCGCTGAGTTTATTGATCAGCCACTCGCTGAAGCTGCGCGCCATCGGCTCCTGTTCACTGTCGCGATGGGTCAGCAACGCCCAGTTCGGCCCGCGAATGGTGCCTTCGACCAAGGGCTGCAACAGACCATCAGCGCGTGCCTGACGGCTGAGCAGCTGGCTCACCAAGGCAATGCCGAGCCCCGAACACGCGGCGTCGAGCAGCAACCCCGGATCGGAGAAATTCAGCCCCTGATCCTGCTGGCCGACATCGATTCCGGCCTCGACCGCCCAGTGACTCCAGTCCATTTCCCGCTCGCCATGCAATGTTGTGCGCTGTGCCGCCGGTAGCGCGATAACACGCGGATGACAGGCCGGGTAGAGGCGATCGGCGAGCAGCACTTTGAAGCTGCATTCGGCCTGTGAACTGATGTCGTCGCGCACCGCCAGATCGATGGTCTGCGTGGCCATGTCCGGCACTTCATCGGTGCTGTAGATCCACAGATCAACCTCGGGGTGTTGCTGGCGAAAGTCCGCCAGTCGCGGCAGCAACCAATGCCGGGCAAACGCTGGTGTGGTGTTGAGCACCAGTTGATTGGGCTTCTGATACTGGCCCAAACGACGAATGCCCACGGCCAGTTGCTGCAGCATCGCTTGCGTGGTGCTGAGCAAATCGTGGCCGGCATCGGTCAGCGCCACGCTGCGCCCGCTGCGGAAAAACAGCGGTTGCTCCAGGTACGCCTCAAGGCTGCGGATCTGCTGGCTGATCGCCGACTGCGTCAGGCTCAGCTCTTCAGCGGCCTTGTGAAAACTGCCCAGTCGAGCGGCCGCTTCAAAGCCGCGCAGGGAGCTGAGCGGCGGCCAGTGTTTAAGCATATCGATAAGCTCCGCTAATCAGTTGTCTGCTAAATCCATCGTTTGTTTGCCGATTTTACGGCCCGTAGCATAAGCGCATTGAACACAGTGGCTTAACTAACGAGGCTTATCATGCAGCACAACGACAATAAAAACAGCGCCTGGATGATGCCGGCAGAGTGGGTGACCCATGCCGCGACGTGGATGGTCTGGCCGCACAACAAGACGTTGTGGGAATCGGGTTGGCGCGTGACATTGGCGCAAGTGCAGGACGATTTCGCTCGCGTCGCCAATGCCATCGCTCGCTTTGAACCGGTGAAACTGGTGGTCGATCCATCGGCCATTGCCAGCGCCAGAGCGTTGTGCGGGCCGAACATCGAGCTGATTGCGCTGGCGGTGAATGACAGTTGGTGCCGTGACTCTGGCCCGACGTTTGTCTGCCATCCGCAGCAAGGACTGGCTGGCGTGAGCTGGCGCTTCAACGCCTGGGGCGGCAAGTCGGCGCACGATCTGGACGAAAGCCTGGCGCGCCGCGCGCTCAATCACCTTGGCCTGGAATGCTTCGGTACGCCGCTAAGCAATGAGGGCGGGGCGATTCATGTCGATGGCCAAGGCACGTTGATCACCACGGAATCCGTGCTGCTCAATCCCAACCGTAATCCGGGCATGAGCAAAGCCGAGATGGAAGAGATTTTCAGCCGCCTGCTCGGCGTGAAGAAAACCATCTGGCTGCCGGGCGATCCGGATTACGTCACCGGCGACATGACCGATGGCCACGTCGATGGTGTCTGCGCCTTTGCCCGCCCCGGCGTGTTGCTGGTGGATGCAACGCACGATCAATCGTCGGTGTACGCCGAAGTGGCGCGGGAAAACCGTCGTGCGCTGGAGCTGGCCACCGATGCGCAAGGACGCAAATTCGCGCTGATCGAACTGTTCGAAGCCACCGACGCGGTCGACAGCGAAGCCGAAGTGTTCTGCGCCTCGTACACCAATTTCTACATCGCCAACGGCGCGATCATCATGCCGGCTTACGGTATTGAGGCGGATAACGTCGCGGCGAACGTGCTGGAAAAAGCCTTCCCCGGTCGCGAAGTGGTGCCGGTGCAGATCAATCATTTGGCGCATGGCGGCGGCGGTGTGCATTGCATCACCCAACAGCAGCCGGCCTGGCCGGTGAAGGGTTGAAATCATGACAACCCTGACCATTGCCACCACCCAGATGCCGTGCACCTGGGATTTACCCGGCAACCTTGATCGCGCCGAGCAGCTCGTCCGTGACGCGGCGCAGCAGGGCGCGCAAGTGATCCTCTTGCAAGAGCTGTTCGCCACGCCATATTTCTGCATCGAACAAAGCCATAAACACATGGCGTTGGCCGAGGAGTATCGCGACAGCCGCGTGCTGGCGCGCTTCGCTGCACTGGCCCGCGAGTTGGGCGTGGTGTTGCCGCTGAGCTGGTTCGAGAAGGCCGGCAACGCCTACTTCAATTCGCTGAGCGTGGCCGATGCCGACGGGCGTTTGTTGGGCGTGTATCGCAAGACCCACATCCCCAACGCCATCGGCTATCAGGAGAAGGAATATTTCAGCCCCGGCGATACCGGTTTCAAAGTCTGGGACACCGCGTTTGGTCGTCTCGGCGTGGGCATCTGCTGGGATCAATGGTTCCCGGAAACCGCGCGTTGTCTGGCGTTGATGGGGGCAGAGGTGCTGCTGTATCCGACCGCCATCGGTTCGGAACCGGGCTGCGCGGCGCTGGATTCGCACGACCATTGGCAGATGACCATGCGCGGCCACGCCGCTGCCAATCTGCTGCCGGTGGTGGCGTCGAACCGCGTTGGTCGCGAAACGGCGACCACTGATTCGAGCCTGCAAATGAGCTTCTACGGCTCGTCGTTCATCAGCGATCACAAGGGCCAGTTACTCGCCGCTGCCGACCGCGACAGCACTGGCTTTTTACTGCAAAGCGTCGATCTGACGGCCATGCGCGAAGAGCGTTTGAGCTGGGGCATCTACCGCGACCGTCGTCCGGAAATGTATGGGCCGCTGCTGAGTCAGGACGGGCGCCACCTTCATGCACGCTGGAACACTCAAGGGGTTTGACATGGCTACCAATCACAAGTGTTTGTTCGGCGCGCTGGGCCTGGCATTGATCTGCGTGATGCCGTCGCTGCACGCCGAAGACAAAACCCTGCGGCTGTACAACTGGGCCGATTATTTTGCCGAAGACACGCTGAGCCGCTTTACCGCCGAAACCGGGATCAAGGTGATTTACGACGTCATGGACGGCAGCGAAACGCTGGAAGCGAAGATGCTTTCCGGCGGCAGCGGGTACGACCTGATCTTCCCCGGCGACACCGTGGCCGAGCGCTTGATGCGCGCCGGCAGCCTGATGCCGCTGGATCAATCGAAGCTGACGGAACTGGCCGACATCGAACCCGGTTTGCAGAAACTGCGCAGCCACTACGAGCACTCCAGCAAAGCTACGGTGCCGTATACCTGGGGCACCATCGGCCTGACCTACAACGAAGAACAGATCAAAAAG
Source organism: Pseudomonas sp. PB103 (assembly GCF_009764635.1). Taxonomy (NCBI): domain Bacteria; kingdom Pseudomonadati; phylum Pseudomonadota; class Gammaproteobacteria; order Pseudomonadales; family Pseudomonadaceae; genus Pseudomonas; species Pseudomonas sp. PB103. The sequence continues at coordinate 95,086 of NZ_RWIL01000019.1, forward strand.
CGCATGGCTGATGCGCCGGTGAACAGCCTCGACATGTTGTTCAAACCCGAGCTGGCGGCGAAGTTTGCCGACTGCGGGATCTCAATGATCGACTCGCCGGACGAAGCACTGGCGGTGGTGCTCAATTACCTCGGTCGCGATCCACGCAGCGGCAAAGCCGAGGATCTGGCAGCGGCCAGTGAGTTGCTGATGAAGTTGCGTCCGTACATCCGCAAATTCCAGTCGCAGCCGGTGACCGATCTGGTCAATGGCAACCTGTGCCTGTCGCTGGGTTACAGCGGCGACATGACCCAGGCCCAGCGCACCTCGGACAGCGCCGGCAAGCACACGAAGTTTCAGTTCCGTGTGCCTCGCGAGGGCACCACGGTGTGGATGGACACCATGGCCATTCCGGTCGACGCCAGACACCCGGAATACGCCTACGCGTTCATCAACTTCGTCATGCGTCCGCAGAACATGGCCGCGATCAGTAACTTCACCGGTTACCCGACTTCCAATGCCAAGGCGCGGGCGAGTGTCGATGAAAGCATGCGCGACAACCCGGATATCTACCTCGACGAAGCGACCTATGCGCGTTTGATTCCGGGCAAGGACATCCCCCAGGCCGACATGCGCGCACGCATGCGCACCTGGACCAAATTCAAGACTGCCACTGGCCAATGATCCACGGCCGGCGTGTTCGCCGGCCATGTTTTTACAGGAATAAAGAGCATGTCGACTCGTCGTGAGTTCATCAAACAAGTAACGGTTGCCGCTGGTGTGAGCGCCGCTTTTATAGGCCTCGGTCTTTCGCCGAGCAAGGTGCTGGCGGGCGCACAGGGTCGCTGGTTCATGCCTGACGAAGGCGACAAACACGAACGCGCTTATATCGCCTTCGGTGCGCAGGACGCGATCTGGGAAGACTCCACCGAAGACGTTCAGCAAGCCCTCGGCCGTGTTGCTCGCGCCATCGCCCGATATGAACCGGTCACGGTGTTCTGCCGCAAGAACGAGCGCAGCATTGCTGAAGATTATTGTGGGACGAGCAATATCACCTATGTCACCGCAGCACTCGACGACATCTGGATGCGCGACATCGGCGCCAATTTCGTCATCGATGACAAGGGCGGTTTGGGCGCAGTTGATTTCAACTTCAACGGTTGGGGCAACAAGCAGCAGCACAGCAAGGACGCGAAGATTGCGCGATTGGTCGCCAACGACGCGCAAGCCACTTACATCCGCACTGATCTGGTGGGCGAGGGCGGGGGCATCGAAGTCGACGGCCACGGCACCGCAATCATGACCGAGAGCAGCTGGATCAACCGCAACCGCAATCCCGACTGGAGCAAGGCCGATGTTGAAGCGGAACTGAAAGAACGCCTGGGTCTGCGCAAAATCATCTGGCTGCCGGGGATCAAGGGCAAGGACATCACCGACGCCCACGTCGACTTCTACGCACGCTTCATCAAGCTTGGTGTGGTGATCGCCAACCTCGACACCGACCCTGAATCCTATGATCACAAGGTCACGCTGGCGCACCTGGACATCCTCAAGAACGCCACCGATGCCGACGGGCGCAAGCTGCAGATCCACACGATTTCGCCGCCGCTGAATCCGCGCAAGAGCAAGTTCAGCAAAAACAACCCGGACTTCGCCGCCGGTTACATCAACTACTTCGTGATCAACGGCGCGATCATCGCCCCGGAATTTGGCGACAAAGCCGCGGACAAGAAGGCCTTCGACCTGTTGTCCGAACTGTACCCGGACCGCGACATCGTCCAATTGAACATCGATGCCATCGCCGCCGGTGGCGGCGGGATTCACTGCGTCACCAGCCATCAACCACAGGCGTGATTGACTCTGACGCGGATCAAGCCAACTATCGGCGCATAACAACATGACCGATGGACCCGAACTTGATCGAACGACGCCAATTCAGCGGAGGCATGAAGGGGAAAAACCTCCGCTATCTGAATGAGCAAAGCCCGGATAGCCCACGCCTGACCCGCACCGGTTTTCTGCTGCTTGAACACTTTTCGCTGCCGGCCTTCACTCAGGCGCTGGACACTGTAGTCACCACCAATCTGCTGCGGCCGGGGTTGTTTGCCTCGCGCACGTTCGGGCTCGGCGACGGCGAAGTCGTCAGTGACCTGGGGCTGGTGATTCGGCCCGATGCGCGGCTTGATTTATCGGCGCTTGAGGAACTGGATCTGCTGGTGGTGTGCGGTGGTTATCGCACCGAGTTGCGCGCGAGTGACGAGTTCATTCATTTGCTCAAAGCGGCGGCGGAGCGCGGTACCAGTCTTGCCGGGTTGTGGAACGGTTCGTGGTTCCTCGGGCGCGCCGGATTGCTCGACGGCTATCGCTGCGCCATTCACCCGGAACATCGCCCGGCACTGACTGAAATCGCCAAGAGCACCCACGTCAGCAGCGAACCCTACGTGATTGATCGTGACCGCCTCACGGCATCAAGTCCGTCCGGGGCGTTTCACATGGCGCTGGACTGGATCAAAAGCTTGCACGGCAAAGCGTTGGTCGAGGGCATCGAAGACATTCTGGCGTTTGAAGAATCGCGTTACCGGCGGATCAAACCGGATGAAAACATCTGCGTCAGCGCGCCGCTGCGTGAAGTGGTGAAGCTGATGGATGCCAATCTGGAAGAGCCGTTGGAGCTGGAGCAACTGGCGGTGTACGCCGGGCGCTCGCGTCGGCAACTTGAGCGATTGTTCAAGGAGCAACTCGGTACCACGCCGCAACGCTATTACCTGGAGCTGCGGATTACCGAAGCGCGGCGGTTGTTGCAGCACACCGAGTTGTCGCAGGTTGAGGTGCTGGTGGCTTGCGGATTCGTCTCGCCGAGCCATTTCAGTAAGTGCTATAGCGCGTTCTTTGGTTATCGCCCTTCAAAGGAAAAACGCTTGGTGAAATAGGCGTGTTTTGGAAGTCTCTGTTTTAAAACAAAAAATATTTCACTTCGTGCTTCCCAAATCTCAAGAACCTTGGTAAATTGCGCCCCGTTCTCACAGCGAACCTAACGAAGTAGCTGGAAAGAGCAGTAGGGGCGTCGCCAAGCGGTAAGGCAGCAGGTTTTGATCCTGCCATGCGTTGGTTCGAATCCAGCCGCCCCTGCCATATTCGAAAAAACGCCAACTTCGCGAGAAGTTGGCGTTTTTTTATGCCTGCGATTTGGCCAGGCTTGGCGAAATGGGCGTGCGCGGCGCCGAAGCACCGCGCACGCCAACCACTCAGTGCGGTGCGCGCGGAATGGTTTTCATCAGGTCTTCGGGGCTGATGTGGCCAACCACGCTGCCCGGTTGCGGCAGGTTGAGGATGTGGCCTTTCATCTTGCCGATGATGTGCATTTCGCACGGCTTGCAATCGAACTTCAGCGTCAGCACTTCATCGCCGTGGATCAACTGCATCGGCGCGACTTTGGTGCGCACGCCGGTCACGCCTTTGGCCTGTTTCGGGCACAGGTTGAAGGAGAAGCGCAGGCAGTGCTTGGTGATCATCACTGGCACTTCGCCCGCTTCTTCGTGCGCTTCGTACGCCGCGTCGATCAGCTTGACGCCGTGACGGTGGTAGAAGTCGCGCGCCTTCTGGTTGTAGACGTTGGCGAGGAAGGTCAGGTGCGAATCCGGGTACACCGGCGGCGGGCTGGTTTCGGCTTTACGGCCGCCACGCGGGTGAGCGGCGACACGCGCTGCAGTCAGGTTCTCGATCACTTCACGGCGCAGGGCTTTGAGCTGCGAGTTGGGGATGAAGAACGCTTGTGGCGCATCCAGCTTGATGTCGGTGGCGTGGTACTGCGTGGTGCCGAGTTGGCCGAGCAGATCGCGCAACTGTTCCAGCGCTTGCTCAGGCTTGTTGGCGACGCCGAACGGGCCGTTGAGGGTGATGCTGGCGCTGATGCCTTCTTCGCTGGTGGCGGTGACTTCCAGCTGTTCTTCACGCAAGCGTGCAACCCAGCTCAGGGCTACGCGACGCTCGGACGAGGTCTTTTGCAGCGCCTGTTGCCAGTTGTGATCGAGGTTGCGATTGAGCGGGTGATTCGGGCGCAGCTTGAACAGGCCTTCGGGCATTTCGTTCGGCTCGACGCGATAGCGGTAGCGCTTCTCGCCATCTTCTTCGAACTCGCCTTTGGCTTCAGCGATGTTGGCGCGGAAACCGACCACTTCGCGTTTGACCAGCACGTTCAAGCCGTCGCCGTTGGACAGCGGTTCGTGGGTCACGACCTGCATGTCACGCTTGCCGACTTTCTCGACCGTGCCCACCGGCAGGCCGGTGAAGGTCGGTGAGTCGAAAGCGCCGATGTCGATCTTGCGATCGGTGACAAAGTAGTCGGTGCTGCCACGGTGGAAGGTTTTTTCCGGGTCGGGCAGAAAGAAGTGTGCGGTGCGGCCGCTGGAAGCGCGGGCCAGGTCCGGGCGATCTTCGAGGACGTCGTCGAGGCGCTGGCGGTAGTAGGCGGTGATGTTCTTCACATAGCCCATGTCCTTGTAGCGACCTTCGATCTTGAACGAACGCACGCCGGCTTCGACCAGCGCGCGGATGTTGGCGCTCTGGTTGTTGTCTTTCATCGACAGCAGGTGTTTTTCGTAGGCGATCACGCCACCCTTTTCATCTTTGAGGGTGTACGGCAAACGGCAGGCTTGCGAGCAGTCGCCACGGTTGGCGCTACGCCCGGTCTGCGCATGGGAAATGTTGCACTGGCCGGAGAAGGCCACGCACAAGGCGCCATGGATGAAGAATTCGATGGCAGCGTCGGTTTCGTCGGCGATTGCGCGGATTTCTTGCAGGTTCAGCTCACGGGCCAATACCAATTGCGAGAAGCCGGCCTGATCGAGGAACTTCGCCCGCTCAAGGGTGCGGATATCGGTCTGGGTCGAGGCGTGCAGCTCGATCGGCGGAATGTCCAGCTCCATCACGCCCAGATCCTGAACGATCAGCGCGTCGACACCGGCATCGTACAACTGATGGATCAGCTTGCGCGCCGGCTCCAGTTCGTTGTCGTGCAGGATGGTGTTGATGGTGGTGAAAATGCGCGCGTGGTAACGGCGCGCGAATTCGACCAGCTCGGCGATTTCACCGACTTCGTTGCAAGCGTTGTGGCGCGCACCGAAGCTCGGGCCGCCGATGTACACGGCATCGGCGCCGTGCAGGATCGCCTCGCGGGCGATGGCGACATCGCGGGCAGGGCTGAGCAATTCCAGATGATGCTTGGGCAAGGACATAGTTTTTTTAGTCAGGCTGTCACGGTTAGGCGCGCATTCTAGCGCCGAATCGCGTGCTCGGCACGCCCGTGCTGCCCGATGGCACCGAGCATCTGTAGGAGCTGCGGCACGCTGCGATCTTTTGACCTTTTCAGATCAAGATCAAAAGATCGCAGCCTCGTTTCACTCGGCAGCTCCTACAGGGGCTGGAGTGGTGGGTCAGGCCTTGGCGGCCATGGCGGTGACTTCTACGCGCATGCCTTCAACGGCCAGGGAGGCTACGCCAACGGCGGCGCGTACCGGCCATGGTTTGGCGAAGAAGCGCTTGTACACTTCGTTGAACGCAGCGCGGTCGGCCATGTCGGTAAGGTAGATGGTCAGGTGCATCACGCGATCCATCGAGCTGCCGGCGCGCTCCAGGGCAACCTTCAGCGCCTGCAGCGTGCATTCGCTTTGCAGGGTGATATCGCCCAGTTCCAGGCTGCCATCGGCATGGGTCGGAATCTGTGTGGACATCATGATCCCGTTGAACGTGGTGACGTCCGAAGAGATGGAGTCCGCGTCCGGATCGGGAGTGAACGTGATGTCTTGGTTGGCCATGGGTGATCCCTTGTGTGAGCGACTAAGAATCGCGCCAGTTTACAGATTCCCGGCGGACATGGCCCGTTTGCCCATTCGGCATCCTGTTTCTACGCGTAATGGGTGACGCAGTCGCCACGGCTGCACAGAAGGTCTAGCGCTTGATCAGACGGGCTGCGTCGCCGCTTCTGCCGCCATGGCCGCAAGGACGCTGGGCCGGGCGGCGAGGCGCTGCATGTAGGCAGCGAGCGCAGGCCAGTGTTCGATGTCGATGTTGAACGTCGGCAGCCACGTCAGCACGGTAAACAGATAAGCGTCAGCCACCCCGAAGGTGCCCATCAGGTAATCCTGATCAGCGAGCGTGCGGTTGAGGTAGTCCAGGCGCTTGAACAGCTTGTCCTGGAAAATCGTTTTGACCGTGGGCGGAATCTGCGCATTGAACAGCGGGGCGCTGGCGCCATGAATTTCCGTGCTGATGAAATTCAGATGTTCCTGCAAGCGTGCGCGCTCCCAGGTGCCGTTTGCCGGAGCCAGCGTGTTGCCGGGGACTTGATCGACGAGGAACTGCACAATCGCCGGGCCCTCCGTCAATACTTCGCCATTGTCCAACTGCAAGGCTGCGACGTAACCCTTGGGGTTGATCTCTCGAAAGTCGCGACCATCGGCGGTGCGTTTGCTTTGGTTATTGACGCGAACCAACTCGAAGGGCAGACCCAGTTCCCGCAGCACAATGTGCGGCGACAACGAGCAGGTCATCGGGGCGAAATACAGTTTCATGGCGCTTCCTTGTTGAGGGCAGGCCGCCAGAATCTATTGCCGCCGAAGGATTCGCAAAGGTCATTTATGCTGCTAGCGTATGACAAAATCTCATGAGTAATGGATTGCCAATGGTTGATCGACTGCCCTCGTTAAATGGATTGCGAGCCTTTGAAGCGGCAGCTCGCCACATGAGCTTTACCAAGGCTGCCGATGAGTTGAACGTCACGCAAACCGCCATCAGTCATCAGATTCGTCGACTCGAAGATGAGTTGGGCGTGCAACTGTTTCTGCGGCTCAAGGATGGGCTGACGCTCAGTGAGCACGGGCAGGCTTATTTGCCCGGCGTGCGCGCGGCGTTTCATGAACTGCGCTATTCGACGGAGCAACTGTTGGCGTCGTCTAACAACAGCGTGCTGACCATCAATACGTTGGTGTCGGTGGCATCGAAGTGGTTGCTGCCGCGGCTGCCGTCGTTTCAGCAGGCGTTTGCCGATATCGATGTGCGGGTCAGCGCCTCCACTGACCTGGTGGATTTTCGCAAGGGCGGCATTGATGCGGCGATTCGTTATGGGCGCGGTGACTGGAAGGGCTTGCGCGCCGATTTTCTGATGTCTGACGAGATTTTTCCGGTGTGCAGCCCGGCATTGCTCAATGGCTCAAAAGCCTTGAGCGTGCCGGCGGATCTGGCCCATCACACCCTGCTGCAAGTCAGCGGCGTGACCACTGATGACTGGGGCACTTGGCTCAGTGCAGCTGGTCAGCCCGCACAATTGGCCGCTGGACCTCGGTTGACTTTCGACCTGGCGATGATGGCGGTGCAGGCTGCGATTGACGGGCAGGGCGTGTGTATCGGGCGTTCGACTTATGTGGATGATGACTTGCGCGCGGGTCGTCTGGTGGCGCCGTTTGATCTGCGCTTGCAAGACGATCTGGGCTTCTATCTGGTAACACCCCGCGAAACCGCAGAGACGAAAAAGATCGTGGCTTTCAGGACTTGGCTGTTGGCGCAGCGGTAAAACAGCGGGGCTTTTGTATAAGCGGGTGAACAAGCAGTTCAAACCTTCCGTGCGGCGGGTTGATTGCACGGGTGACTCGCGCATGGCACCAGCGTCTATGCAACTCTGCGGTTCAGAAGTAATAAGGACATTACGTGTTTCGAACAGCCATTCTGTTGGCCCTGATCACTTTGAGCGGTTGCGCCGCGACCGCCACGCGCATGGATTACATCCATCGATGCCCCTACATCGGCGTTCGCTTTGATTGGTGGCTAGTTGAAATTTCCAACGGCACAGTGATTCCCTTTGTGCTAATCGACGCGCCGTTTTCCTTGGTAGTCGATACGCTGTTTTATCCGTTCGAGTATCAGTACAGTTGCAATCTCTGAACGCATCGCACGGGCTTAATGCAGCGTGACAACCCTGCGACTTTCGCCAATGCGTATTCTGTCGAGCGCCCGGTTCAATGCATCAAGGGCGTCGAGCAGTGCTTTGGCTTCGGCCTCACGACCGTCGCCCCAAAGACGTTCGGCCATTTTGTTCAAGGCCTGGATGGAGCGCTCTATGTCAGCCGCCGTGGCGGCCTCTTTACTGACGGGCTGTTTCTTCGTCATTCGTGAATCCTTCTTACATCAACTCTATTCGCCGAGGAGGCATCATTGCACGACTCTAAATATCTGGACGATCTTTGCAGCCGGTTCAATGCGGGAGAACCCCTGGAGTTTGTTTTTTTCTGGGGCCACCAACGCAGTAAGAAAGGCGTCAGCGCTTCGTGTTTCAGCCAATGGTACGAAGCCGAATTCACTGTCGACGGGCAGCGCTACCTGACCGCCGAACATTTCATGATGGCTGAGAAAGCCGCGCTGTTTGGTGACGAGGACATTCGCGCGCAAGTACTTCAGGCGCCGACGCCCAATGCCGCCAAAGCACTGGGCCGCAAGGTGCGTGGGTTCAACGAGCAAGCATGGTTGGAGCAGCGTTATGCAATTGTCGTACGGGCCAATCGGGCGAAGTTTGCGCAGAATCCTGAGCTGAATGCGTTTCTCAAGGACACGGGTTCACGGATTATTGTCGAGGCCAGCCCGGTCGACAGCATTTGGGGCATCGGCCTGACCAAGGACGATGAACAGGCCAATGATCCTAATCGGTGGAAGGGGCTGAACTTGCTCGGGTTTGCACTTATGCAAGTGCGTGACGAGAACTGATCGGTCAGGTGACTTGCCGCTTGCAATAGCGTCTACAGCCACCACACTGGAAGTAATAAGGAAGTTACGTGCTAAGGAAGTTCTTGTTGATTGTGGCCATCTCGCAATTGAGTGGCTGCGCATGGATAGCTGCCAATGCCCTCAGTCCCATTACCTGCTTCAACGGCACGAAAGCCGAGTTCGAAGACATGATGCCCTTGGTAGGGCCGCTGATTATTATCGACTTGCCCTTTACCCTGGTGGCCGACACGCTTTCGGTGCCGGCGTGTTTGATGTAGGTCTGCTCTGGCGGGTTACGCGTCCGGTGGCACATCGTCCACGGTGATCGGGTCACCTTTATGTAACGCAGAACATTGGGCGGAATTGTAGATGCCAACGAGCACCACGTCCTGATCGTGTCTGGACATTGATTTCAGATTCCACTTGGCCTTGATTTCGTCGTGCATCTGCTTTGTTTCGGCCACTGATGGCTTGTAACCGCTCTTGGCCGATGCCCAATTGGCGTGGTCAGCGATCACGTCAATCATCTGCGGCTTTCCCACCAACTTGGCGGACATTGAGCACTCGAGGATATTTTTTATTTCCTGTTTGCCGGCATCATCCGAACACGCAGTGAGTAAACCTGCCGAGGCCAGGACGATAAGTAGTCTTTTCATGCGGGTCTTCCTTGAGAGGTGGACAGGATGGCGTTACCGTCCTGCTGGCTTAGTCGCGTTGGGTATCGGCGTGTTGTCGTCGAACTTGATTTTGCGGGTTGAAAAATCATCCCCATCGCCTTCAGCTCATTGCCGAACGACGCGAAGATTCATCTCTTTGTAGGAGCTGTCGAGTGAAACGAGGCTGCGATCTTTTGATCTGTTCTTTAAAAGATCAACGTCAAAAGATCGCAGCGTGCCGCAGCTCCTACAGGTGGGCGAGTGCGTCATTCCAGGCCTTGACGACAGAAACCACCCGGTGTGGTGAAAAGGCGTTTTACGTTAAGCTGCGGACTTTATCAGCAAAGGGAGTTGAGTCATGTTTGCGCGAATCATTGTCGGTGTTTTGATCGGCCTGGCAGCCGGTCTGTTTCTGAGTGGAAAATTTACCTTCGAGGAAAAGACGCATCAGATCATCAAGGTTTTTATCGCCATTGTTGCCATCGCCTTTATCGCTTCTTCTTTCATGTTCGGCGCAATGTTCGGGGTGCTGGCAATTATCGAAATTGCCGGTGGTTACTTTGCATACACCAAGTTGGCGCAAGGGCGCATAGAGAAGTCTTGAAGTCTCTTGGGCCGCAAGCTGGCGAACATCAGCGATGCTACAGTTCTACCTCCAATAGCGAAGGAATCGCACAATGGCAGTGAAAACGTTTGTCTTCAGCCTGAAAACCAAGAGCGGCAACGGCATGAGTAATGTGCTGCAGAACGGCACCGATCAGAGAGACGCTGAGCGCAAAATCCTCGAGAAATATCCGGGCGCAACCATTCGCGAAGTCCGCCAGCAGTGATGATAAAGCCCAGCCACTGGCTGGGCTTTATCCTGTTGAGCAATTCTCACGCCACAGCTTTGGCCTGCGCCTTGATAGCTGTTTTGCGATACGTCAGCAATACGATGCCGGTGACCACAATCACTCCGCCCAGAATCTGCCCCGCACTGAGCATTTGATCCAGCACCATCCAGCCCATCAACAACGTCGCCAGTGGCTCGATGTTCATCACCGGCGCATTGCGTGGCATGTCCAGCCGCGGCACGGAAATGAACAGTACGATAAATCCCGTGCCGTACAGCACCACCAAAGTGGCGAGGGCCAGCCATCCGGTTGCGGTCGCGGGCAGGTTCAGTCCGCCTGGCAAGGCGCCGGTCAATCCCGCCAGATTGACGCTGCTGAAGACGATGAAAATGGTCAAGAGACTGCGCGCCGAGCCCCGTACCTGAGACAACTTGTGATCGGTGATCCACAGCGCGCACGCGAACACGCTGGCGGCGCAAAACGCGAGCGCAATGCCCAGCCACCAATGCGTCCCGACCTGGGTTGCGTTCGACAGACGCCCCGGGACATCCAGCACAAACACCAAGCCCAGCAGAATCAAGGCCATCAGCGCCGCGGTGCGTGCGGTGGGTCTTGGGCCGCCCGTGGCCCAGGTCAGCAAGGCCAGCAGGATCGGAAACACGTTGGCCACCAGCACCGCCACCGCCACCGGGACGCGCGCGACGGCAGAGTACAGGCACAGGCTTTGCGCGGTAATCAGCAGACCCAAGAGCAATTGCCAGCGCCAGGCACCTGCCGGCAACCGCAGGCTTTGTCTCTGCCACAGCACCAGGATGGCGAGCACCAGCAAGGTCCCGCCAGAACGCAGCAAAATCGCCAGCAACACGCCCGCGCCATCATCAAAAGCGACCCGCGCCGCCACATGATTACCGGCGAACGCACAGCCCATGCACAACAGAATGATCACGGCGAGATGGCGGGGGAAGGGCGGCGGTAGGGTTGGCGCGGAGACAGGGCGGGACATGGCAGCTCTCAAACGGTGCCAAGCCACTGGGTTTGGCGGGTGGGTTTTTATTATGTTGTCGTACAACCTCGTCGATTTTTACCGCATTTATTTAGGGTCGGCAAGCGGGTTTCTGAAGTGGTGCTGCTAATTTAAGGGGTTTGGTTGTTTTCGCGGGTGCCGATGAACGCGGTAGAGATCGTATGACTTGAGGTTTGCAGCGCTTCGTCTGTCAAAGACAGATCTGCGATCAGGAGACCGCAGACTCAACGGAGTGCTTGCCCTGGGCAACGCTAAGCTCACTCCGCAAGCTCGCCCCATTCTTCGCCGCCAGAATTTCGGCCATCACGCTGACGGCGATTTCCGCCGGTGTCTTGCTGCCGATGTAAATGCCGATCGGTCCGTGCAGTCGTGCGAGTGAGGCCTGGGTCTGGCCAAAGTGCTCGATCAGGCGTTCGCGGCGCAGTTGGCTGTTGCGCCGCGAGCCGATAGCGCCGATGTAGAACGCCGGGCCATGGAGGGCTTCGAGCAGCGCCAGATCGTCGAGTTTGGGGTCATGACTCAAGGCGACGATGCAGGTTCTGAGATCGACCGCGAAGTCGCGGACCACGTCATCGGGCATGCCAACGATGCGCTCGACGCCGTCCACCGCCCACGTCTCGATGTATTCCGGACGGGGATCGCACACCGCGACCTTGAACCCGTTGAACAACGCCATGGTGGCCAGGTACTCGGCCAGCGCGCCGGCTCCGATCATCAGCATCCTGTAACCCGGTCCCAGCGTGTTGAGCATCCGCTGGCCGTCGAAACTGAACTGCTCCGGCGTCACCGTGGGTTGCAATGTGATTTGACCGGACGCCACGGCAAGGCTGCGACGCACCAGTTGTCCGGCATCCAGATGGGCCAACAGTTGATCCAGCGATTGCCAGCAGGGGTTGAACTCGAGGACCAGTTCAAGCGTACCGCCACAGGGCAAGCCGAAGCGATGCGCCTCATCAGCACTGACGCCGTAACGCACCACATCCGGTGCGCTGTCGCTTAAGCCGGTGCCCCCATGGGCGGTGGTGTAGCGATGGATCAGATCGTCCTCGATGCAGCCGCCGGACACGCTGCCGACCACGCGACCGTCGTTACGCAAGGCCATCATCGACCCTGTCGGACGCGGTGAAGAACCCCATGTACGCGCCACGGTGGCGAGCAGTACACGCTCGCCAGCGGCGAGCCAGTCCCGCGCCGTGCGCAGGACCAGCAAGTCGATGCTTTCCATCACACTCTCCTCTAACGCATGTGCAGGATGATCGGGCTGCTGCTGGCCGGATCGGTGTGTTCACGCAGCTTGGCAACCGTCTGCGCATCCACATCACCGCTCTGATTGCCCCAGGTGCTGCGCATGAAGGTCAGCACTTCGGCAATCTGCTGATCCGACAACTGCTCACGGAAGGCCGGCATGCGATAGGCGTCCGGCACCCCGGCAGCGACAACACGCTGCGAACCATTGAGGGTGATGTTGATCGCCGAGGCGCTTTCCTTGGCCAGTGCAGAAGTCGCGCCGGCCAGCGGTGGCATCCATTGCGCTTGGCCTTTGCCGTCCAGACCATGGCAGGAAGCACAGCGCGTCACGTAGGTATGAGCACCGGACGCGTCCAGACGTTCCGCTGCCGAAACCGCCTGATACTGCCAAGGTGCGCCATCCCGCTCGCGATCCCCGGGCAGCGACTTCAGATAACGGGCAATGGCCGTCAGATCGTCATCGCTCATGAACTGCGTGGAGTTGTTGAACGCTTCGGTCATCGAACCGTAGACCACCGCATGTTTATTGCGACCGGTCTTGAGGAACTGCACGATCTGCGCCTCGCTCCAGCGGCCCAGGCCGGTGTTGTGATCATCACGCAGGCTCGGCGCGTACCAGCCATCGAGCAAGGCGCCGGCGAGGAACGGCGCAGCGGATTCATCCAGTGCCTTCTCGTTGAACGCCAGGCCGCGCGGGGTATGGCAACTGCCGCAATGCCCGGCGCCCTGAACGAGGTAAGCGCCGCGGTTCCACGTTTCATCCTGCGACGGTTTGGCGGCATACGGTTGGGCATCGACAAATACGCCGTTCCACAGTGCGATCGGCCAGCGCAGGTTCAGCGGAAAGGGAATGGCACTCGGGATGTTCGCCTGTTTCACCGGCGCCACGCCTTTCATGAAGAACGCATACAGCGCCCGCACGTCGTCATCGCTGAGCTTGGCATAGGACGGGTAGGGCATCGCCGGGTACAGACGGCGACTGTCGGGTGCCACGCCATGGCGCACGGCGCGGTCGAAGTCCGCGAGGCTGTAGTGACCGATACCGGTTTGCGTGTCCGGGGTGATATTGGTCGCATGGATTGCGCCCAGCGGCGTGGCCATTTCCAGGCCACCGGCAAATGGCGCACCGCCCGGCACACTGTGGCAGGCCACACAATCACTGAGCCTGGCGACGTATTCGCCCCTTGCGATCAGTGCCGGGTCGATGTCGGCCACCGCCGTCTGATGGTTTTCGAGAGGCGAGGCGGGCTCGCGAGTGACATACCAGGCCAGCAGGCCTGCCGCGACCAGGCACGGCACTGCCAGCCAGCCAGCGGTTCTTGCGAATCGGCTGTTATTCATGAACGCTCCGGCGCTGATCAGGTGAAAGTGTGTCGGCTCATGGGCAGGCTGCGCACCCGCTGACCGGTTAGCCTTGCCACCGCGTTAGCGACGGCGGGTGCGACCGCTGGCAACGGTGGTTCGCCGATGCCACCCATTTTTTCTCCACTCTCGACCACACGCACGTGTACCCGCGCCATCCGCGCAGGCGGCAGGATCGGATACAGGTCGTAGTTGCGCGCCCGGGGTTTGCCATCAATCCACACGGCTTCTTCCACCAGCGTCTGCGACAGTCCCAGCGCCACGGCGCCGTTCACCTGAGCCTCGACAATCGCCGGGTTGACGATGCTGCCGGGATCAATTGCCTGCCAGATGTCGTGTACCTTGACCTGGCCGTTCTCGATGGACACCTCGGCGATCACCGCCGTCTCTGTACCAAACGGCGAAGCCATGGCCACGCCGCGCGCCCGTCGGCTGCCGTCCTCGGCGGTAAACGGTCCGCGCTTCCAGCCGCCCGACAGTTCACCCACCGCTTGCAGCAGCGTGGTCAGGCGTTTGTTGTCGCGCAACAAATGCAGACGCAAGTCGAACGGGTCTTTGCCGCCCTTGTCAGCGAGTTCATCTAGGAACGATTCATAGAAGAAGTCGTTCAGCGAGTTGCCCACCGAACGCCAGTAACCGAGCATCGCCGGGCCTTTGACGTAGATCTGCGCGATGCGTTTGTTGGGGATCGCGTAGGACTTGCCGGACAAGCCTTCAAGCGCCGTAGGGTCGAGTTTCTCCCCTTGCTTGCCGGCGAGGGCCTCGGTCGGACCTTCGGTGGCACTGACCGCTTCGATTGCCAGCGGCCAGCCGTCGTTGTCCAGCGCAGCGCGAAAATTCACCGCGGCAACCGGGCGGAGCACGTCACGCAGGAACTCTTCCTCGCGACTCCAGATCAGTTTGACCGGTCGGCCGACCGTTTTGGCCAGCGCGATCGCCTGAGGGTAGGGACTGGCGGAGTCGTAGAGAAAATGCCGACCGAAGAACCCACCCAACAGCGGCGAATGCAAGGTGATGCGCGACGGATCCAGCCCTGTGCGTTTGGCGATGTCGGCACGGAACATGTCCGGCGCCTGATTCGGCAGCCAGATCTCCAGCGAGCCGTCCGGATTGAATCGGGCCAGTGCCGAAGGTGGCTCCAACTGTCCGTGGTTCAGATATTGGTTGTGGTAAGTGGCGTCGATGCGGGTCTTGGTTTCCTTGAGGATCGACGCCACATCGCCTTCGTTTTCATCATCTTTGGCCGGGCCTTTATCTTCAGCGAGGCGCTTGAACCAGGCATCGCTGGAAAAGTCGGCGGGCATCGGCCGCACGTTGCTGTCGGCCGTTGGCTCTTGCCAGTCGACCTGAATCGCCTCGACTGCACGCTTGGCGTGCCACCAGCGTTCGGCGACCACCGCCACGGCGCCCGGCAGACGATGCACGGAATGCACGCCTTTCATTGCCTTGACCTGGTCTTCGTTGCGTAGCTTGCCCACCGTCATCCCCAGGCGCGGGGCGTGTTGCACGGCGGCATGGAGCATGTCGTCGACTTTCAGATCAATGCTGTAGAGCGCCTTGCCCGTGGATTTATCGTAGGCATCGACGCGCTTCACCGGTTTGCCGATCCAGCGGAACGTGCTCGGATCCCGCAGCGTCACGCTGGCGGGATCGGGAACCGGCAGATCCATCGCGCGCTCGGACAGCTCACCGTAGGCCAGCGAGCGGCCCGACTTGGCATGCACAACCTTGCCGGGCTCGGTGCTCAACTCACTCACCGGCACCCCGAGTTGCTGCGCGCCCGCCTGCAACAACATGGCGCGGGCGAGGGCGCCGAGGCGGCGCATGACCGGGTAACTCATGCGCACCGACATGCTGCCGCCGGTGATGCGCATGCCGTTGTCCATCACCACATAAGCCTCGCCGGGTGGGGCGGCTTCGACCAGGAAGGTCGCCGGGTCGGCATCCAGCTCTTCACCGACGATCTGCGCCATCGCGGTGAACGTGCCTTGTCCGCCTTCCATGAACGGGCAGAGCAGGCGCACGCGATTGTCCGGGCGGATTTCCAGAAACGCCGGGACCTGCGTGCCGCGCTCGGCACTGGCCACTGCTGCTGCTTGCACGCGTGTCGAGCCGAGCGGCAGGCCAAAGCCGAGGACCAGTGCGCCGACGGCGGTGCCGGTCAGGAAACGTCTGCGCGAAACATTGATCGGTTCGTGCAGATCAAACGCCGAGGCTTGCTGTGAAGGGTCGATACGAACGTTCATCACGCTTCTCCCTTGCCGGCAAGCTCATGCACCGCAGCGTGGATGGCGTTGTACGTGCCACACCGGCACAGATTGACCATCGCCGCTTCGATCTGCGCATCACTCGGCGTGGGGTTTTGCTTGAGCAGCGCGGTGGCGGCCATCACCTGCCCGGACTGGCAGTAACCGCATTGGGCGACCTGCAGATCGACCCAGGTCGAGACCACCCGTTTGCCCACTTCATCGTCTTCGATGGCCTCAATGGTGGTGACTTCTCGGCCGACCACACCGGCCACCGGCGTGACGCATGAGCGCACCACATTGCCGTCCACCAGCACCGAGCAGGCGCCGCATTGCGCCAGACCGCAGCCGTACTTGGTGCCAGTCATGCCCAGATCATCGCGGATCACCCACAGCAGGGGCGTATCGGCGTCGGCATCGACCTGATAGGTCTTCTGGTTGATTCGTAGTTCCATGGTTCACCCGCTTGATCATCGGTTGACGTGCTTTGTTATTAGCGGTGACACGCGGCGAGGCGCATCACCGGTGAAGCTGGTTGTTCGCTCAAATCGTTGTGGTGCCGAGCGCTTTTGCCTCAAGTGGTTGCCCACGCAGCAGCGCCATGTCACGACTTGGCGCGGTGCCGAACAGACGGCCGTATTCGCGGCTGAACTGCGAAGGACTTTCATACCCGACGGCAAATGCCGCCCGCGAAACGTCCAGGCGTTCCATCAGCATCAGCCGACGGGCCTCGTTCAGACGCATCCACTTCTGGTACTGCAGCGGACTCATGCCAGTCAGTTGGCGAAAGTGCAGGTGAAAAGTAGGCGCGCTCATCTGCACCCGCGCGGCCAGATCGTCGATACGCAGGGCAGCGGTGTAGTTGACCTTCAGCCAGTCGATGGCTTTGGCGATGCGATACCCCTGACCGTCGACGGCAGTGATCTGCCGCACCCGCGCGCCTTGATCGGTGTTGAGCAGTCGATAGTGGATTTCGCGCAGAATCAGCGGCGCCAGCACCGGGATCGCTTCCGGCTCATCGAGCAATGCCAGCAGGCGATCGAGCGCGCCTTCCAGGGCGGACGACAGGCTGCCAATCCCGGCGCCTGTCCCCGTTGATTGCTGGCGCTTGGCGGGCAAGCCACTTTTGGTGATGACCTCGGCGAGCATGCTGACATCCAGTTTCAGCACGAGGCCGACACAAGGCTGTGTGGGGCTGGCGAGCATCACTTCGGAGTTGGCGGGCAGATCCAGCGAAGTGACCAGAAACCGCGAAGGGTCATAGCTATAACCCTCACCACCGACCCACAAGCGCTTTTCGCCACGGCCCACCAGAATCAGGCTCGGTTCGATCATGCACACGGCGGGGGGCGCCGGCTGGTCGCGGCGAAACAGCGACAGGCCGGGTATGGCTGTGGCGAAGTCACCCGGTGCGCTCACGCGCGGGTCGATGTTCAACGCCAGCGTTGATTCATGGCGCGGGGAGATATGAATCATGGTCGGTCGCTCCTGTTGAGCGAACTCTAATCCGCCAGGCAGACGTTTCCTATCCATCCCCCTGCATCCTCAAAGGATCAGGCAAGCATTCAAGAGGAATGCGCTAGAGCAGCAGCGGATCGACCGGGAGAATGTGTCGAACTGTTACAGGGGCATGCCCTTGCAGGCATCCAATCGTTCCAACCCCTGCGCATCACTCCTCTACGCTTTTCGTGCAACACAGGTAGTTCTCATGACAATTGCTTCTACAGAAAAACGCGGCTGGAGCGCCGTGCTGGCCATGTCGTTGGCCGCATTCGCTTTGGTCGCTTCAGAATTCATGCCCGTCAGTCTGCTGACGCCCATTGCGGCCGATCTGCACATCACCGAAGGCCAGGCCGGGCAGGGGATTTCGGTGTCCGGTGGCTTTGCCTTGATCACCAGCCTGTTGATTGCCTCGGTCGCCGCGCGTGTCGAACGCAAGAGGTTATTGCTGTCTCTGACCTTGCTGATGATCGTTTCAGGCACGGTCGTCGCGCTCGCGCCGGGTTACCCTTCCTTCATGATTGGACGAGCCTTGATCGGGATAGCCATCGGCGGGTTCTGGTCATTGTCGGCGGCGACTGCCATGCGTCTGGTACCGCCGGAGCAAGTGTCCCGAGCGCTGGCGATCGTCAATAGTGGTAACGCTCTGGCGACGGTCATCGCAGCCCCGGCGGGCAGCTTTCTTGGCTCGTTGATAGGCTGGCGCGGTGCATTTTTCTGTGTGGTTCCGGTCGCGGCTATGGCGGCCGTGTGGCTGATGATCAGTCTTCCGTCTTTCAAGGCCGAGAAACCTCGGGCGGGCAGCGGCAACGTGCTGCGCCTGATGAAACGGCTGCCGGTTGCGCTGGGGATGGTCGCCGTCAGCGTATTTTTCATGGGGCAGTTCATGTTGTTCACGTACCTGCGGCCATTTCTGGAGGGCGTGACGGCGGTCAGTGTCTCAACACTGTCGTTCATGCTGCTGGGGCTGGGACTTGCAGGTTTTATCGGCACCTTTCTGATCGAAAGATTCATCGGCAATGGCCTCTACCGCACGCTGACCATTATCCCTTTGATCATGGCGGTCATCGCACTGGCCCTGGTGAACTTCGGTGCCTCGCCGCTGTTGACCGCATTGCTGCTCGGTCTGTGGGGGCTGGTCGCCACTGCGGCTCCCGTTGGCTGGTGGACATGGCTGGCCCAGACCCTTCCTGATGATGCCGAAGCCGGTGGCGGCTTGCTGGTGGCCATTGTGCAACTGGCGATCGCCGCAGGGGCCATCGTCGGCGGCCTGGCGTTTGATCTGAGCGGGTACAAAGCCACATTCGAGCTCAGTGCGGTCGTGTTGGTGGCAGCGTCCGTGCTTGCGTGGCTGGCGGGTCGCAGTGCCGATGAAGTTCATCTTGCCGGGTCGAACGCGGCAGCCTGACGAGTCCGTGTGCCGGCTTATTTTGGCGATTTTAATTCGTGCATCGGCGAGTCCTGTGGCCATGGCTAATGCTCATCGCTGAACGCAAGCTCTGTTCGAATGGCGCCATACAAAATGGCGCCTGCGATGCAAAGCCGTTGCTGAAAAAGCAATAGTCATTTGCGATTCCGCCGGATTGTTGCCGCCATCCCCCGAAGTTAGCATCGGTTCATCGTTGCAACTCACCAGGCCTTTGGCGCGAGTTCGAGACAGTCCGCATCGTCAACCTGTCGCTCCGCTGATCGTCATTACTCTCGATCTACTTCGGATACTCCAATGTCGACACTCTTCAATGAATTGCGCCTGGGCGACACCACGCTCAAAAACCGTATCGTCATGGCGCCGCTGACCCGTTCGCGTGCCCCGCATGACGCCGCCGATGAACGCGTGGCGTTGTATTACGCGCAACGTGCCACTGCAGGCTTGATCGTCAGTGAGGGCACGCCGATTTCCCGTGAGGGTCAGGGTTATCTGTTCAACCCAGGTATCTTCACTGCCGAGCAGATCGCTGGCTGGCGCCTCACTACCGACTCGGTGCATGCGGTGGGTGGCAAGATGTTTGCGCAGATCTGGCATGTCGGTCGCGTCTCGCATCCGTCGATTCAGGACGGTGGAAAATTGCCGGTGAGCGCCACGTCGAAGCGAGCAGTCGGCGCGACAGCGTTCGGTTACGACGCTGACGGCAAGCCGGCGCTGGTAGAGCCGCCGGCGCCACGCCAACTGGAAACGGCCGAGGTTTCGCGCATCGTCGGCGAGTTTGCGCAGGCTGCGGAAAACGCGATCGAGGCGGGTTTCGATGGCGTGGAAATTCACGGCGCCAATGGTTATTTGTTCGAGCAGTTCATGAACCCGCTGGTCAATGATCGAACCGATCAGTACTCGGCGGATCAGTTGGAAAATCGTCTGCGCTTTACGCTGGAAGTGATCGATGCCGTGGTTGCGCGGATTGGCGCGGGCCGGGTCGGTATTCGTATTTCGCCGTATGGCCAGTTGTTCGATATGCCGCTGTATGAGCAGATCGATGAAACCTATACCGCACTGGCAACAGAGATTGGCGCGCGGCAGTTGGCTTACGTGCATGTGATGGATCAGTCCGGGTTTCCTGCCCCGGGTACCGAGGGCGGTGGCGGCGGGCCGAAGGCAACATTCCTTGATTTGCTGTCGACCATCCAATCGAAACTGCCGGACACGGCGCTGATTCTGGCGGGCGGCATGTCGCGCCAGCGTGCGGAGGATCTGATCAGGGACGGCATCATCGACCTCGCCGCGTTCGGCACCGCTTACATCAGCAACCCTGATCTGGTGGCGCGGCTGCAAAACAACTGGCCGCTGACCGAAGCCAGGCGTGAAACCTTCTACGGCGGCGGGGCCGAGGGTTATGTTGATTACCCGCCTTACAAAGGCTAAGTAGCCGCTGAAGTATTGGCAGCCGCCACCGTTATTCGGGGCGGCTGCTTTTTCATGTCTGCTGCAAACAGCCCTGAAAAAATCTCGCGGCGGGACAAGCAGACGAAGTTCTGCTGTAGTGCAAATCAACTGTTCTCGATGATCGGAATTCCTTATGCACCTCAAAGCGCACCGGTACTTCGCCATGGTCGCCGTGACTGGAAGCTTTTCGGCGACAGCTCGGCACTTCCGCGTGCCGGCGTCCTCCGTTTCGCGATTCATCGCGGCGCTGGAGCGCGAGGTCGGTCAGCAGCTGCTGTATCGAAATACCCGTGCGGTCAAACTGACGGACGCGGGGGAGCGCTATTACCTGCAGATCCGTGAAGTGCTCGAACTGCTCGATGCCGCCGATGAGGAAATCACCGGCAAGGGGGGCGAGGTTCGTGGACTGGTGCGGATTAACGCGCCGGTTGCGTTCGGCAGCCTGCACATCGTCAAACTGTTGAATGGACTGTATGACCAGTATCCCGAGCTGACGGTCGAGCTGACGGTCACCGATGCTTTTATCGACCCGATTCAGGAGGGCGCCGACATCATTTTTCGGGTCGGACGATTGGGCGACTCTGGATTGATCGGCCGCAAAATCTGCGATCAGCAATACGTCTTGTGTGCCAGTGCAGACTATATAGCGAAGCATGGCCAACCCGCGTCGCCGCAGGATCTGCGCAATCATGCCTGCCTGGTCTACAAGGGGACCGGCGGGGCGCAGCGCTGGTACTTCAGAAAGCCTGGCAGCGACGCGGCCGAGATCATCGACGTCCACGGCCCGCTTCGAAGCAACAATGGTCAGGTCTTGGTGGAAGCCGCGCTGGCGGGCAGGGGGATCGTGTTTTTTCCGTCCTGGCTGTTCAGCCGCGAGCGTTTCGTCAGCCGGCAGCTCATTCGGCTTTTACCGGATTGGGAAGGATCGGTGGAGCAAACGCCCAGTCAGATCCATCTGCTTTCGCCGGAGAATCGTCTGCGCTCGCAGAAGGTACGCGCGGTATGGGACTACTTCATCAAAGCGATCGGCACTCCGCCTTATTGGGATGATTTGGGGGATTCTCGGGGCGCGGGTGATGTTTAGGCGTTTCAAAATTCTGACCGATTGCGGCATACCATCCTCGCACTGACCAAAACCATTTGGCCGCCGGAATGAAAGCACTTTGAAATTCAAAAGTGCTCGATGGCTAGCGTTCAAATCTTCCAAACGCCGGATGCATTCTTTCACTCCAAACCCCACGCAATGACGCCATTCGCCCGAATGCGAACGCTAGGCTCCACGTATTTGCCTAAGGCCTATCCCGTGAGTAGAATGCGATTAATTATCAATTATGTACTTTCCGGGATTCCGATGGGCAGCGACGAAACGCTAGATACTGCAGATCTGGGGCTGCTTTATCGCACCCACCACTCGTGGTTACACGGCTGGCTGATCCGACGCATTGGATGTCGCGATAACGCTGCAGATCTGGCGCAGGACACCTTTGTACGTCTGCTCAAATCGCGTCAGTCCAGCCCCTTGCGCGAGCCACGCGCCTATTTGAGCAGCATCGCCCGCGGGCTGATGATTGATCAGTATCGTCGTCGCGAACTCGAACGTGCCTACCTGGAAAGCGTCACGCTGCTGCCTCAACACGAGGTTCCCTCGGAAGAAAGCCGGCTGCTGATTCTGGATGCGCTCGAGCGCATAGACCGCATGCTCGGTCTGCTCAAACCGAGAGTTCGCCAAGCGTTTTTATTTGCCCGACTCGACGGTCTGACGTGCGCGCAAATCGCCGAAAAGCTGGGTGTTTCCCGCGCGACGGTGGAACGCGACCTGGCCACGGCCCTGCAACACTGCTATCGCTTGCGTTATGTCGAGTCGTGAGTCGCAGGCGCTGGATCCGGCCATTGTCGAGCAGGCGATCCAATGGCTGGTGCGCCTTCGCTTCAATCAGGCCGATGAACCCACACAGCGCGCTTTTGAGCACTGGCTGCAGCAGCGCCCGGAGCATGTGTTGGCGTGGCAGCGTGTGGAAACGCTTGGGGATGAATTCGCAGGCGTGCCGGTTCAACTGGCCCGACAAACCCTCAATGGCAGCAATCAAGGAATGCGCCGGCGGGAAAGCCTGAAGCTGCTGGGCCTATTGGCGACTGTTGGCACTGCAGCCTGGCTCGGCCGCGACTACACACCCGTACCCGCCATGCTTGCGCAACAACGCAGTAGCACCGGCGAGCAGCGACGCGTCCAGCTCGATGACGGCAGCCTTATCCAGCTCAATAGCGACAGCGCTGTCGACAGTGATTTCGATGCTCAGCGACGCCTGATCATCCTGCGACGTGGTGAAATCATCGTGAATGTCGGCGCGGATGAGCACTCGGCGCGCACGCGTCCCTTCTGGGTACAAACACGTGACGGGATCATGCGCGCTCAGAGTTCGCGCTTTCTGGCTCGCGAACGTGACGATGGCACACTGGTCGCGGCTCAGGAAGGGTCAGTCACGGTTTTCCCCGGCTCCAGCCAAACGCCTGCGGGCCGCAGCGTCCAGGCAGGCAATCAGTTGCTGTTCACATCAAGTGGCGCCCGCATGGTCCGGGACAACGGCCTTGATCCATGGAGCTGGGGCGACGGGGTGATCAGTGCGCGCAATATGCGCCTCAATGATTTCATCGTGGAGTTGTCGCGTTATCGTCCCGGCGTACTGCGCTGCGCCGACGAGGTCGCTGATCTCCGCGTTTCCGGCACCTTTCAACTCGCCGACAACGATCAGGTCCTGGCATTGATCGCGCAATCACTGCATTTGCACATTGATTATCGGACCCGTTATTGGGTGACCGTGACCGCTGCCACCTGAGTCCATCACAACTTTTTTGCGCTGCCTGAAAATTAATGAGGTGGTTTCGCATTCTCGTTCGACTTCTAAGGAAGGCCGGAATACAGGCCAGTCTGCCGATGTCCTTTCTTGGAGCGAGAAAATGAGTTCGTCCCCGGTTTCACAGCGCCATCCCTTAAATCGTGCCTTGCAGGGCGCGATGTTGGGTTTGATCGTCAGCAGCTATGCATTGCCGTCGTTGGCGCAAACGTCGAGCGCTGACCACAGCAATCCAGTCAAGCAGTGGAACATCGCGGCCGGCCCACTGGCGCCGGCGCTTGACCGTTTTGCGCGCGAGGCCGGCATCAGTCTTTCCTACGACGCGTCGCGTGTGGCGAACCGCACCACTGCTGGCGTGAATGGCACGCTTGAAACGTCGGCAGCGCTGTCATCGTTGCTGCAGGGCAGCGAATTACAGATTGAACAGCAAGGCCCGAATGCCTACCTGTTGGTCCCACAAGCCAAGACCGCCGGCCCGCTGGAACTCGACGCAACGGACGTCGAGGACTATCGCCTCGCACCCCTCATCATCAATGCCAAGGTCAGGGTCAGTGCCGACGACGACGCCAACTCGGTGGTCGCCAAGGAGCTCTGGGTTGGCGGCAAAGTGGCAACCAGCATTCTCAATACCCCGGCGTCGGTATCGGTTGTTACCAACAAGGAAATGGAACAGCGCAGCGTCAGCACCACGGAAGAAGCGCTGCAATACACACCCGGCGTGATCACTGACTTCTATGGTACGGATGACCGCAACGACTATTTCCAGATCCGCGGCTTCCAGGCCACCACCTACCGTGACGGCTTGACCCTGAGTTCGATGCGCGGCGTGCGCGAAGATCCGTTCGCTTATGAGCGCATCGAGATTCTGCGTGGCGCCAACTCCACGCTGTTTGGCCCCGCGGACCCGGGCGGTTCGGTGAATTTCGTGACCAAACAGCCGCGCTTCGAGCAGTTTGGCCAAGGCTATGTGACCTACGGTTCGTTTGACCATGTCGAGACAGGCATCGATGTCGGGGATGCGCTCAACGACGAGAAAACCCTCGCTGGGCGCTTTACTGCCAAAGGCCAAAACAGCGACCGCGAATACGATCACTCGCAGGACGACAACCAGTTGTTTATGGGTGGCCTCACCTGGGCACCGACGGATTACACGTCGGCGACGATGATTCTGGACTACCTGAAAACCGAAAGTTCGCCAAACAGCGGTGGCTATCCGCTGGACAAGGAATACGACCGCAAGAAGTTTTATGGCGAGCCCAGCTACAACTTTCACGATGTCGAGCGCACCAGCCTCAGCGGCAACGTCACCCATGACTTCGACAACGGCTTCGTACTGCGCAGCAATCTGCGCTACAGCAAGTTGACCGATGATTTTGGCTACGTATATCTGAGCGACAGCGCCGCACGGGTCGGTACCACCGTTGACCGCTATCAGTTTGGAACGGACACCGAAGCCGACCAGTTCAACGGCAATCTGATGCTGCAATACGATGCCCGCTTCGAGAACATCGACAGCAGCAGCCTGGTGGGCGTGGAGTACCTCGATTCGACCACCAAGGAAAGCTCGGTCTACGCCCCGACGACCTCGATTGACATTGCAAACCCCGTGTTCACTGGGGTTTCACGCTCAATCGCGCCGTATGCCGTCAACAAGCGAGACGCGACCACCAAGGCCGTATTCCTGCAGCAGAACCTGTCGTTCTTCGAGCGTTTCATCGTCACCGGCGGTGTGCGCAATGACTCGATGGACCTGACCAGCAAAGGCCTGGAATCCACTGAGAAAGACACCTTCTCCGAAACCTCCTACCGAGGTGCGCTGACCTATATCGTCAACGATGAAGTGTCCACCTATGTGAGCATGGTCGAATCCGTTTCGCCGCCGCAGGTTGGCGTCACGCCGCAGACGGGCAGGCAGTACGAGATAGGCGTGAAGTATGCGCCAATGGGGATGGACGCCCTGTTCTCCGCAGCCGTTTATGACCTGACCCAGGAAAACGTCACCATCGCCGTGGTGCTGCCGAGCGGCATCATTGAGCAACAGACGGTAGGCGAATCGCGTGCGCGTGGCCTCGACCTGGAGGCCAAGGCGCAAGTGACGCAGAACCTCAGCCTGATCGGTGGTTACTCCTATATGGAGTCCGAGGTACAGCGCGGTTCGTTGTACGACGGGAGCTCCCTGAAGGGTAATGAATTCGCCACGGCACCCAAGCATTCCGCTTCGCTCTGGAGTTATTACGACGTGCCCGCCACGGATGTCAGCGTTGGCTTGGGTGCGCGCTACGTCGGCTCTTACTACTTCGATGCCGCCAACTCCGGCAAAAGCGATGGCACCACGCTGTTCGACGCCGCGTTCAACTACAAGATCGCCAAGGGCACCGACCTTGCGGTGAACCTTAGCAACCTGCTGGATGAGCAGCACGTGGTCGGTTCCGGCACCGCGAACTTCTACAACCCGGGTCGCGAGATTACCGCCAAAGTGAGTTACAAGTGGTAAGCAGACGTGTAGGCCTTTTTCCCCTATAGGAAGCGGTGCCCGCTTAACTGCGGGCACCGTCAACCTGGCCAAACCCGCCGCTCATTGCTGGAAGCCGCTGGCCACTCAGATCAGGACTTAAGGTGCGGCTGAGCGGTTCTTCCCCTGCGTACACGGATTAAAGCTCTCGCGAATACTCTGGCTGGTTCCTACATAGGCTTGGGTACCTGGAACCGCCACAGCCGAGTAATTCTTGCGATCGGTTTCCCTGATAAAACTTCCTTGCTCAGCCGTGAAACTCTCAGTGTTTGGTGGTACCAGTACGTTCAGAAACTGGGCCTTCTTGTCGAGGGCCAAGGCACCTCCTGGGGTAATCGGCGCCAGCATGGCGAACCACCGATCATTGAACAGGTAGAAAATATCGGCTGCGGCTCTGCCACTTCGCAGGTGGGCGCACTGCACATCGCCGGCGTTGATGACTTCAGCCTGCTGGTACATGCCGCCCTTGTACAAGGCCAGTACTAGCTTGCTCTTGGTCAGCACACCCAGGCCTTGCTTGGGTTTGCACACTTGCAAATCACCATAGGCAGACAAGCACCAGTTGGTCTCGGTGATAGTGACGATTTCGTCTGCGTTGAGCTTCAGATCGCGCTCGATATTGGCGCGGGCTTCCGGGGTTTCATAGGGGATGGTGCATGCGCTTAGTAGAGCTGCGAGGGTAAGGGCGAGTAGCGGGGTTCTCATCAAGCGTCCTTTGCTGCTGGAAGGTATATAAAAATGACGAATATTTTTTTGCGAATCTTCGCGGCTGGGAATTATACAGATCGCGCTGCGTTCGAAACGCTGCTGGAGAATCTGCCAAG
The DNA here is from genome assembly GCF_009764635.1 of Pseudomonas sp. PB103. NCBI lineage: Bacteria > Pseudomonadati > Pseudomonadota > Gammaproteobacteria > Pseudomonadales > Pseudomonadaceae > Pseudomonas > Pseudomonas sp. PB103. The sequence goes on from NZ_RWIL01000019.1 coordinate 121,748, forward strand.
GCTCGTCGTTTGAATTTCTCGACAGCTCGCGAGCGAAGTCTGATCTCCAGTTCGAACCAAAGACGCTGCCAAACATCGGCGTCCTTGACGGCAGTGTCCTGCCACAGGAACTCTGTTTGTGCGACAAACGCCGCCCGTGCAATCAAATCTTCTGATGCTCGTTCACCGAGCGTTTTCCAGTCATTACTGACATTCAATGAACGATTACTTCTAGTCGTGTTACAGCGCTGAACCTGTGCTCGCCAGCCTCTTTATAAAACGTCTGTGCCGGGATAGAGATCCGCAGGTGGATGGTAATCGGGATCCTCGAATTGGCTATTGTTGTAACGGGTTTTGGCAGTCGGCCCTTCGCCCTTGTACGTCACCTGCGAGTTTGGCGTGAGATGCCACCCGTCTCCGTCCTTGTCGCGCTCAATCAGCGACGGGTACAACGTACAGGTGCCTGCGGAACCTGATGTCAGCCTGAACTGGTAAAAGCGCCCGGCCTGGGGCGTGAACTTCGTCGTGACGGAGCACGTTTGCGCGCGCGCGCCCTCCCAGAACATACCCACGTGCGTTTCGATCCCGGGGCGGACCCGGGTTTCGTAATAGTCCGACGTAAGCTTTTGCCCTGCTTTGGGCATACCTTCATCCTGCGTGTGGATGAACGGAAGCGGCCCACTGCGAATGACGCCGCCCGAACGCTTACCGTTTTCGTACTGGTACAGATCGGCATGCTGAGTGAAATTGACGATACGTACCCAGGCGGGGTCGGGCTGGTTTTCAGGTGCGGTGAAGTAATCGGTGTGGGGGAAATACTGGCAGCCTGCGAACAACGGCAGAGTCAGCAGGCAGAGCGTAGAGCGAATCGACATGGAGCCTGTCCTTTTGCAAAGTCAGGGTAGAGACCGCAGGAAAGAAGGAGCATTGCGGGAAAGGTGAAAAAATTTGTTGAGGCCGTTAGCGACAGCAGGGGGAGGGCGCCGCCCGGGCGTTCTGAGAGCCAACTGATCGCTGCAATATCGTCTACATCCCAAGAAGCATTTCATCTCATCGCCCGGGTCTCGCTTTCGTTCGGAAAAACTTTTATCGCGAAACATCCGCGCCACGTTTTTACTTATCTGCGCTGTGTGGAACGGACTTTCCATGTACCATCAGCGCGGGCTGATGCTGCCCGCCGCTCGCTTCCGAAAGGAAAGGTGAAAGCATTGCTTCTCTTCCCAGATCCTGTCGCATCTCTTGAGAGTCGAGGTTTGGCAACGCGAGCACCAAAATGCCTCGACGACAGGAGGAACGATGTTTTCAATCGAACAAGCCAAGCAGATGGCCAAGAAACTGCGTGCTTCGCTAGAGTCGCGCAATCAAACAGTGAGTCACTCCGCGGCTCTGGAAACAGTGGCGCACCAGTTGGGCTACAAGGACTGGAACACTGCGTCAGCGATGCTTCCCCAGGAAGATACCCAACCCGCCATGACATTCGACAAAGCCATCCCGATATTGCGGATGTTTGACGAAACCAAGGCGCGCGAGTTCTACCTTGATTTTCTTGGTTTCAGCGTCGAGTTCGAGCACCGGTTCGAAGCGGATCTACCGCTGTACCTGGGCATCAGCCGCCACGGTCTGCAGCTCCATCTTTCCGAACATCATGGCGATGCGAGCCCTGGATCGACGATATTCGTCCCGATGCAAAACATCGAACTGCTCCGGGACGAATTACAGAGCAAACGATACGGATACGGACGTCCGGATATTGTTCAACAGGGCTGGGGTCAGGTTCTGGAGGTTTATGACCCATTCGGCAATCGAATTCGATTCTGCCAAAGCTGATCATGGTTTGCGGGCTGGGGAGACCTGGTCCGCTTTGGTTCGATTGTTGCTCTTAGTGGGGGGCAGTAATCGGCCAAAAGCTGCCCTTCGCGAACGGTCGCAACTGGCGTACTGAGGCCACTGCTGGCCTGATATGCCTTTATGCGTAAAGTCACCCGTTAACAGAGGCGAGCCTGGCGGATGCGCCAACACAAAACCGGTTCGCTGAACCGTCAGACCCTTAGCTGTAAGTCCCGCCGTGGCTTCTGCCATGTGCACAAGTCCCGGCGAGTCCAGTTTCTGTTTATCCTCGCCGTAAAGAATTATCCACTATGACCTCCCCTATCGGTTTTTGGATGAATGAAAAACGCTGACTGGCCGACCGCTTGAGCACCTTTTTTAGTTGATACCTCTGTGCAATCGCGGGGTGCGGCAGTGATGCGGTATCAGAGATTCCTAAATCTAATGTTGACATTGAACTTATATTATAAGAGTGTCGCAATTTCTATTTTTTGACAATGGAGTGCGTCGTGGCTAAACCAAAAGTGAGCCTTGGAGAGTTAGAAGAGCGCTATCAGCACGAGGATCGTGGGGTAGGCCAGGAAAGGAATGATTTCTTATTGCCTCAAATCCTTGATTTCGTTCACCAAAAAAAGTGGATGAACCTGCAGCCTGAGTATCAAAGGCGGCAAGTATGGGATAATAAGAAAAAGTCACAATTCATCGAGTCACTTTTGATGAATTTGCCGATTCCACCAGTCTTTCTATTTGAGCCGGAATATAGTCGTTATGAAGTGATGGACGGGCAGCAGCGCCTGTCAGCGATAGTTTCATTTTATTCGAATAGGTTTAAATTGACGGGCTTAGAATATTGGCCTGACTTGAATGGTTTTTCATATTTGGATCTCCCGCAAATGATTCAGCGGGGATTGGATCGTCGCAGACTCTCTGCCGTAATTCTCCAAAGCACTTCTCATGAGAAAAACGATGATGAATTAAGACGGATAGTCTTCGAGCGACTGAATACAGGCGGACAAAAACTAAACGCGCAGGAGCTTAGAAATTGTATATATTCCAGTGAGTTTTCTAAACTACTTGTTGAACTAGCAGGCTATGAGTCGTTCAATGATTTGCTCGGCATGCCACGTTACACAGATAACATCATTAAAGGTCAGATTAGTCAAAAGCTGGCAGAAAACATTTTTTTCAAAAGAATGATTGATTGCGAGCTAGTATTAAGATTCTTTGCATTTCGCAAGAAATCAAACATCAAGGGCTCAATTAAGTCAATGCTCGACAGGTGTATGGTGACGCATCTTGCTACTGATGGCGATTTGTTGTCAGAGTTAGCTTCGGATTTTCGTTCACGTGTGGGTTTGGCTAAAGATCTATTTGGTGGCGATGCATTCAAACTCAAAGACTTTGATAAAGATCAAGATAAGGTATCACCTCCGTTCTATGATGCAATCATCATTGCGTGTGACCGACAATTTTCCAATAAAGATCAACTTATAAGGAAGGGGGCGGAGCTTAAGTTGGAGTTGGAGAAAGCACTCGCTGATGAAGAAACTTATGAGTTGATTGTTGGGCGCGCTAACACGGCTGAAGCTATTAAAAAGCGGCTAGATCTGGTGGAAAAAATCTTTATCGGAGTGCTCTAATATGGCTTCAGATAAGAAACGATCTTCAGCAGCCAAAGTCGCTTTCGATTCACTTGTTGAGCAGAATTCGGCTTGGCAAGCTTGGATAGAGGGGGCGATTGAGTTCGAAGCAGTGCTTAGAAATAACATTCCTTGGCAGCAGTTGGAGCGAGGACAGAAAGAAATTGTCAGCAAAAGGATGGGAGCGGTTTCGCCAGATCATCAACTGCTTGCTAATTCCTTCTATGTGACATTGGTTGCTGGTTTTGAGGAGTATCTTCGAGCCGCAATAAGGGAGTTTGTAGTTTCGTTGAATGCATCCGGGAAAAAGCCTGCGGATGTTGGGTCCGCGGTACTGAAGTGTCATACTAAGGAAGCCGCGGGCTTGTTGCGGCGGGTAGATTCACCACCAGACTACATGTCAATTAACTTTGAAGATCTTTGTAGAAGTATTGGTAGTTGTGTGCCCGATTCTTCTCGTCTACATCTTAGTGTAGAAGCTTTAGCTCATATTGAAAGTCCAATTAAACTTGAAAATTTTTTGGCGCGGATGTCCGACTTAGGCGTAGTGATGAACTGGGATAAGTTGGGCAGCTGTCCCAAAGTGAAAGTAGCACTAGGCCTGCAGGAAAAGGTGGGTACTAGAGACGTCGCCAATACTGTTCAGGAAGAACTTCTGCGTATTGCACGTTTTCGAAATAGAATCGCTCATACGGGTGGGCATGCGGCGGATGTAAGCCCTCAAATTATAAGTGCAGACGCAAAGATCTTGAGTTCCTTATGTGGCAAGGTAGATGAGTTGATAAACGAATGAAGGGATATGTAATTTCGCACATTCGGTTTGGCTCTAGCTTGGATCTTTAGCGGAGATTACGATGCGTTTGATGCCACAGAACCGCTAATTGTGAACTGAGGTTGAATTGAATCGCCGCTGGTTTCGTACGCACCACTGAATGACCCCTCCTGGCCGGTTAGCGACGGCCTGACTTCGACCGTCGCTATGCATGATCAAACCTCAGTCTGTTCCGCCATCTCCAGGGCGTCATCGACCTCAATGCCTAGATATCGAACAGTGCTCTCCATCTTCGTATGGCCGAGCAGCAACTGAACCGCCCGTAGGTTCTTCGTTCTGCGATAGATTAGCGATGCCTTCGAACATCTCATTGTGTGAGTGTCATACATGGCTGGATCAAGGCCTACGGCTTTTACCCAGCCTTTGACGATACGAGCGTATTGACGAGTGGATAGATGGTCTGAGGTATGTAGCCGGCTAGGAAAAAGGAAGTCCTCGCTGCGAAGTTGTGCCTGATGTATCCAGGCCACGAGAGCTGACCGTGTTTGCTCAGTGATTTCAAACTGCACAGGCCGCTGCGTTTTCTGCTGCATCACCATGGCTCGTGATGATACGTGCTCGCAATGGGCGACATCGCGCACGCGGAGCTTGGTAAAGTCGCAGGCTGGATGGCCCAGATATCTCTCAGTCGGAGTGGGGATTCTGCCCGACTAGTTTTCCTTTGTTCCAAGGCTGACGGCCGCAGGTAGTGATGATGTTCATGACAAGTCCTCCACGTGTGGAGAGACAAGGATGGCTAATCAGAGCAACGGTCGCTAACCGGCCAGAAGCGGCCCCTCGTTGAAGACGGCTAATGCCTCGTCACGAGCAGTAGTAACCGGCCAAAATAGGCAATGGACATGCTGCAAGCGACTTCGTAATCTCCGTGCAGGCCATGTCGCTTTTTCTACCCATCTCTTGTCACGTTTCCAACATGCCTTGAGAGCTACTGAAGGAGTTACCCGTGGACAAGGAACGTTATCATTGCGTCGTCTACTTATAGTCAGACCCCTGGAGTAGAAATTGAGTATTAACTTATTTGAAACAACGTTAGATGAAGATAAATTACATCCGTATTTTAAAGAAATTAAGAATGCGCCAGAGTATGCCGAGACTCATATAGTAATCAATGAATGGAGTGAAGGGGTTTTTGAGCGCCGTGGGGAAGCAGCTAAATTCGTCAATGAGTTTCAGACTAGCTTCAACTCTACTTTTTGGGAGATTTATCTTAACAAAGCATTTAAAATGCTCGAATTTAAAATTGACTATACAAAGGCTAGTCCGGATTTTAATTTGCAGGACAAATACAAAAGGAATATTTCTGTTGAGGCAGTAACATCTAACCCTTCACTGCTGCCAGCATTAAAGCTTGATATGTCAACTATGCCTGCGGCAAACTTTCTTAATGATGCCACTCTGAAACTATCTGGAAAAATACGTGACAAACATCAACTTTATTTGGGGGTTGGCAAAGGCAAGCAATCATACTCATCTTTAGAGCACGTAAAGGGCAATCCTTTTGTTCTGGCGATTGCGCCATTTGATAGTAAGCTATCACAAAGCCAAAACAATATAGCCATGAATAGAGTCCTTTATGGTCTGGAGCCTCCAATTAGTTATTCTGAGCCACAAGCTGCAGTCGCCTCTGTAAGAAATAAAAATGGCAAAGACATCGACTTGGGAATTTTTACTAATGATAGCTACAAAGAAATTAGCGCCGTTATTTTTTCCACGACAGGTACTTTTGGGAAAGCAGTAGCTTTAGCTGGCACAGCAAGCTTCGTAAAAACCACTAGACTCAGAAAAATGAGAATAGATGAATTTTTAGCCAATGAGGGCCTAGAAAAAATTGGTAGAACTAGAACTAAAGTGTCCGAAACCTATGACATTTTTTCTGAGCGCTTCTACTCTGGTATAGATGTCTGCGGGCATGATGTTCATCTTTGCAGTGGAAGTGATCATAAAGAAACTCATCTAGATGGCTTACAGGTGTATCACAATCCATATGCAATTCATCCATTGTTAGAAAATGATTTCAGCGCTCAAGAAATTGTTCATTATTTCTACGACATCGAGAATAAGGCCATGATAACTAAATATAATGACAACGCGATGGTTTCAAGGAACACAGTGTCATCAGTTGCCTAACAGGTGGATCAAACCGCTCGCTCCGCTCACTGGGATGAGCTAAAGCCCACCCCTCAACCAAACGCTATGAGATATGAGCATGGAAATAATATCCAAGCCCCCCAGAGACTGCAGCAACACAGAGCTTGAGACATTTGAGAGATTAGTTTCTGCTGGTGGTGAGGTTTTGCTAGCCGGCTTGCGTCAGCGGATTAGAAACGCAGAAAGACTTATCTTCATCAACGATGGTGAGTGCGTTGCCGTAGGGGCAATAAAAAATCCTAACGCTGCATACAAGGCTAGTATTTTTAAAAAATCTAACGCCTCAGAACAAAGCAAATACCAGTATGAGCTAGGCTGGTTTTATGTATCTAGCATTGCAAGAGGCAAAGGTTACGGGCGGGCATTAATGGAAGAAACCAAAAAATTACTAGCTGGTACCGCATGCTTTGCGACTACACGTGAAAATAATGCGCCTATGCATCATTTATTTATACAGTTTGGTTTCTCAAGGCTAGGGCAGCCTTACAAAAGCGATAACGACGATTACTCTCTTAACCTCTACGTTACATCATAATAATTGGTTCAAGTCGTCCGCTTCGCTCACTTGGGATCGGCTAAAGCCGCCCCCTTAACCAAGGTTAGGCGATGACCGCTTTTGGCCGAGTGCAGCCTGTCGCGAATGGCCGCGACCGACCTAAAGCGGTCAATCAACCCCATCGCGTTACGTGAGGTGGATCAAAGCTTCTTGGCGGCCATCATGATCTTGTAATGGTGCTTCCATTCTTTTTCGATCATGAGGTTTTCAAAACCGCCGGTACGGAATAAGTCGAATGATGCGTTACCCAGACAAGCGGGCCAGTTTTCGAAGGTCACTTGTTTTGCTTCTCCCTCTGTCCAAATATCGACCAGTACGATGGCGTACCGGTGTTCTATTTTCAACTTGCCTAATCCTAGCTCCAGCGTGGCGTGATGGGCCTGATATGACATCCGCTGGATATCATGTATGGTTTCGGCGACTTTTTTGTTGAGGTTGGAAAATCTCTTGGCTTCAATGAGAAAGCAGCTTTTCGTGGTGGGATCAAAAACGATTGCATCAAGGTGCAGTTTTTCCTCGGCGCTCAATGGGGCCTCAAACCACGCAAATGCGTCCTTGCCTAATTCATTCTCCAACGCCCTGACGAAATTATTGGTTAGGTTTCTCTCGGTGAAACCGGTGCTTTTATGCGCAGGGTAGTAGTTGTTCAGGATTTGGCGATATTTGCACATGGTTTGATCGAATGCTGCCATCAGCGCATTTTCAATTTCGCGAATCATTTTTTTCTACTCAACGCATTGTGGAATTGCTGCAACTCAAGTCTGAGAGTAATCATCACTTGTCCGCCGTTCGATTCCCATGATGCACCTCTGACTGCAAGGAAAGGAGTACTAGATGTTCATTGGTCCGGAGCAGTACCCAAAGGCTCTTCGCACGATGGTTGCCCATGAAGCTTCGTTGGACGTGGCTATAGCATTTTGGGGAGATGGCGCAGAGGCAACCATCCATCCTGACAAGGGAAAGCCGTTGAGAGTCATCTGCAATCTCAGAAGCGGTGGGACGAACCCTGCGGTGATCAAACTGCTGGTCGATCGAGCAAAGGCAATGGCTCATGTCCAGATCCGCCAGTGCGACAGGCTACACGCGAAACTCGTGGTAGGACCCACCTCGGCAATCATCGGCTCAGCAAACGTGTCCGCGAATGGGTTGGGATTTGAAGGGGTTGAAGTTGCGCACTGGCTCGAAGCTGCTATTCAAACCGTCGACAGAGATGAAGTCGAGTCAGCACAGGAGTGGTTCAAGCGACTGTGGTTGTCGACCGACAGCAGGCCAATCACAGACCAGGACTTAGCCGACGCAACCGAGGCATATGAGAAGAATCGGGATGGTCGCCCTGATTACAGCCGGAAGGGGCCGTTCGCTTTCGACAACTATTCAGTGGCCGATCTAGAAGGCCGGAACGCCTACGCCCTTTTGTACACTTCAAGACCTGGACCTGAGGCCGAAGCCCGGGCCAAGCAGCACGAAGACGAAGAGTTCATTGAGCATGGAAGTAACGGGCAGGGCGGTGAGGGCGTAGAGCGCTGGTCGTTTGAGACTTGGCCAGACACTCTCGACACTACAGAGAAGAATGAATACCTCTGCATTATCTGGAATGAGAACGGTGGGGTCGCCGTTGACGGTGCATGTCGTATGACAGGTACAAAACTAAATTTCATTTATGAGGAAAGCAATAAGGATGGTTGGGTCGATCTCGCCAAACCATTAACTACGTTGCTAGGTCGGCGGCTTCTCCAAGTGGATCGTCAGCGGATCGCGAAGTCAGTGAGGCCAAAGATCGAAGCGATTTGGAACGCTGCTGATGAGCTTGATCCCGATGCCAGGCGCATCCACCTTTCCGAGCTTAAACGAATCCTTCAAGCGCCATAAACATTCGTTAAGCGGCGAGGTCGGCTGAGGCTGGAGCCGATCATCGCCTTGCTCATGTAGGTGGAAAACTCCCTCCATGATTTCATTGAGGCCTCACTGCATCTGGCCGACGGCAGCGAGAGGCTGCTTTTGGCCGAAAGCGGCCCTTAAAAATGGTGGCTTTAGTCTGAATCAGTAATGGTTTGTATGAGAAAACCAGCAAGGAATCACGCATTCCCCTCGAATAAACATAACTCGGCAAGCGCGTTTAAATTACACAACCCGTTACGCCACAAAGGCTACAACGCCTTGCGCCGTTGCCTACGCGTACGCCAGAATCCGCCGGCATACACGACTATGCAGCGGGCTATATCGTTTCCCCGTCACTGAAAAACAGTGATCGGGTTTGGTAGCCCGGTGTTAGTTGTACAGCCCACTGTCGTCGAGGTTTCTCGCTCGATTATGGTGGCCATGTATAGGGCGTCCTAGGGCGCGCCGGATCCTAACACCCGGTCTACCAACCTCTGCATGGCCGCCACCCTTCGTTTGGTAGCGAAAGGGTGAAGCCTCCATTAATAGTGTTAGGAGCTTCATCTATGTTCAAAGTTACCCCAAACCCACCGGACGCCGATCCGATCCCGTACGACCCAACGCTCGAGCCGCAAAAGATAAGAGAGGCGACCGACCGCGCCATCAATTTCTACCTCAACCCCGGCTCACTCAAGCTCTCAATCCCATCCCGCAAAACCAGCAAGATCTTCCTCATCGATCCCGCCGTGGACGAAGAAACACTCCTCCTCGAAGCCTGCGAATCGTTGGCAGCCGCCAGTGACATGGCACGTGACATGAGCGATGTCGTCGACAACTCCCAACGCCGAACCATGCTGATGCTGCATCAGGTGATCATGCTGAGTGAGTTGATGGTGAATCGAGTTCTGGATGGCCGCCGCTTGCCGAACTAAGGCGTCATTGACGGCTAGGCCGCGAACTCTATGTAGGAGCTGCCGTAGGCTGCGATCTGTTGATTTTGTTTTTGATTGTTGAAGAGCAGATCAAGGGATCGCAGCCTGCGGCAGCTCCTACATGGTGGGGATTCATATTTCTTTTGGAGTGCCTTGATGGGTGCTTGTGGAGTTTCAGTTGATGTCCGAAA